>CAZOJR010000051.1:0-8272 GCA_964580165.1 uncultured Gaiellales bacterium | reverse complement strand
CCCTCCGCGCACCGAGAAATCGCCGGCGTCTTCCACCTGATCGACCCGCGTGTATCCGAGAGCCACCAGATCGCGCACCAGCCCTTCGAACTCATGCTGAGACCCGACGGCCAATGTCAAGGGCGGAGTGGCAGGCCGGATAACGCCTTCCATGAGGGTGGAAGCCTCTACGACCACAACCGGGTGCCGCTTGTTTGTAGATCTGCCCGCAGTCACCCCCGGTACGCCCCCTGTTCCCTCAACCCTCTGAGGAACCAGGGTCGCCACCGCCCGCGCCCTCCGGCCGGCCACCCGCGCCTGCACCTCCCCTTCCGACCCGTACCACACTCCGCGCGGAGGAAGATACGTCACGACCCGGTCTGGGCAGTACAAAGCAAGCTCATGCTCGAAATCGGCGGCGGCCTCCTGGTTGGGGGCCACCAACAGGACGGCGTGATCCCGCCAGGGAGAACGTTGGAGAAGACCGGCAATCACGTAGGCCTGGGCAAAAGTCGGGACCGCCGCTTCAACGACCGCGCGCCGGGCCTCTACTACGCTCGCGGCCGTCACAAGCGCAGGCGCTACAGCTCCGCCGGGGCCCGGGCCGCTTGCGGCCCGGGCCCCGGCGGCAACCAGCTCTTCAAACGGCACGTAGCCGAGCAGATGGTCTGTCAGTCGCGGCATGCGCCGCCCCGCGTGGCCAACCATTCGCCCGCGAGATCGGCGGCCCGTTCAATCAACCGGATCACATCTTCGCGCGGCTCACTGAATGGAGCCAGCACATAGTCGATGAGCGGCTGCTCCTTACTTTCAGGGCGGCCGACACCCACCCGCAGCCGCCAAAAATCGCGCGATCCCAGGCATTGCTCCAGGCTGCGGAGACCATTATGCCCCCCCAGACCCTGGCCTTCCTTGATGCGCACCTCTCCAAAAGAAAGCTCTACATCGTCATGTATCACGAGCATCCGTTCGACCGGGATCTTCAGTTTGCGGGCTGCTTCGACCGCCGCCCGGCCGGACAGGTTCATGAAAGTCATGGGCAGTAGCAGAACCACCCGGGTTCCCGCTACGGTTCCCTCCCCCACCAAGCCTTGAAAGCGTGAGCGGAGCCGGGGTAACCCGTAACGCCTCCTCAGTTCCTCCCCAACCATGAACCCGGCGTTGTGGCGATGGAACTGATACTCGGGCCCCGGGTTACCCAGAGCGATAATCAGATGGATCGAGTCCGGTTCCACTCCGCGGGAGAACTACTCCTTCTCGCTCGCCGCCGAACTGCCTATCACTTCCGGCTCCATTGCTCCCGACTCTGCCGTCTCCCCCTCCGCACCGGCGGCTTGGTCGACCCGTGGCGGGATAAGGGCGACAATCACGGCTTCGGGGTCGTCAACGATGGTGACACCGGCCGGCGCCGTCAAGGCTTCGACCGTCAGGTGGTGGCCGATCCGCAGACCGCTCACGTCGGCTTCGAAAATCGCGGGCACGTTGGCAGGAAGTGCGCGGACCGTTACCTCGCGCCGCTCCCACTCTATGATGCCGCCATCGGCAGTACCGGCAGGGATACCAACCGCCTCTACCGCAACGAGAGCCTCAATCTCAACTGCAAGGTCGACCTCGTGAAGATCGACATGCAGCAGATGACGTCTGATCGGGTGGAACTGGAGCTCCTTGACCACGGCATAGCGAGCGTTCTTGCCCTTGGCTCCGCCCTTCGCCCCCTTGCCGCTCCCACCGAAGTCAAGTTCAAGAACAACGTTGTGGCCGTGGGCCATGGCCGCCTTCAA
Organism: uncultured Gaiellales bacterium; assembly: GCA_964580165.1. Classification (GTDB taxonomy): domain Bacteria; phylum Actinomycetota; class Thermoleophilia; order RBG-16-64-13; family RBG-16-64-13; genus RBG-16-64-13. The sequence goes on along the minus strand of CAZOJR010000051.1, from coordinate 6,512 downwards.
ATCATCCAGTTCCACGGAAATGACGGTGGTTTCTTTACCTTTGCTATAGCTAACGCCGGGGATGAGACCCTGGGCGCGCAACCGGCGGGCCGGACCGTTGCCCGTCTCTTCCCGCTCGTGTACTGACAGTTTGATGGTGTCCATGTGTCTCTCCTCGAGCTTCAGCTGCTAAAAGAGCTGGTTTTCTCCCTGGAATAGCGCGCTCACCGATTCGTCGGCAAAAACGTTTCTAATAGTATCCGCCAGGATATCGGCGGTGGATAGTACCACAATCTTCCCGCGATCCCTGTCTTCGCGGAGCGGAATGGTGTCGGTCACCACCACTTCCTTGAGTGAAGAAGCCGCGATACGCTCATAGGATGGATCGGAAAGCACCGGGTGGCTGCAGGCAGCATAAACCTCCTTGGCTCCCTTGTCCAAGAGCGCCTGCACTCCATTGACCAGCGTCCCGGCGGTGTCGATGATATCGTCCACGATCACCGCGGTCTTCCCTTCCACATCGCCGATGACGTACATCACGCGAGATACATTGTGCTCGGGCCGGAGTTTCGACAGCACAGCCACAGAGCAGTTCAGGCGGTCGGCCATCCGCTTGGCCGTCTTCATGCCCCCCGCGTCCGGCGATACCACAACCATGTCTCCCAGATCCTTGAGCCGGAAGTAGTCAGCGATCATGGACAGGGCGGTCATATGATCCACCGGGACGCTGAAGAATCCCTGCAACTGTCCGGCATGAAGATCCATGGTGACAACCCGGTCGGCGCCGGCCGCCTGGATGATGTCGGCCACCAGCCGGGCGGTGATGGGCTCCCGTGGGCAACTCTTCTTATCCTGGCGTGAGTAGCCCATCCACGGAACGACCGCGGTGACCCGGTGGGCTGAAGCCAGCCGGGCTGCCTGGATCATTATGAGCAACTCCATGAGGTTCTCGTTGACAGGCCGGCATGTGGGCTGAATGATGAACACATCGGCCCCACGGACACTATCCCCGTACTTGACGTAGATCTCGCCATCGGCAAAGGTCTTGATATCCACGTGTCCCAGCTCGATGCCCAGCTTATCCGCTACGCTACGGCTGAGTTCCGGGTTCCCCCTTCCTGAAAACACCATGAGGGAACGCTCGGGGGTCATCCGCGCACATCGCCGCGGTTCCCAATCTCCCATGCCCCGCTCCTCCTTGTCCTATCGGTCCATCCCGTACGGTATCACTGTTCGCGTATCTCTGCCGGCGCCCTGCGGCGACTCCAACCCTGCCGACAGGCCCGGCCGCGCAGCGCCGGGCCATGATGCTTTCGGCCCTGGCCAGCTCTTCCGGCGAGTTCACACCCAGCAGCGCCGACGGATCCGCCGCCTTGGATGCAGCCACCTTCTCCCCACGAGCCCTGAGCCCCGAGATAACATCGGTCAGATAGATCTCCCTCTGATCGTTATCGTCGCCTACATTCTTCAGTATCTCAAGAGCAAGTGGAGCCGGCAGCACATACATGCCACTGTTCACCTCGCGTATGGCCAGTTCTTCGGGCGTGGCGTCCCGGTGCTCGACTATGCGCAGTACCAGGCCATCGTCATCCCGCACCACGCGGCCATAGCCGGCGGCATCATCCAACTCCATCGTTAGCACGGTCGCCGCCGCCCCGGAGCGCTCGTGATCGCCGACCAGAGACTGCAACACTTCGCCCGTGATCAAAGGCGTATCGCCCGGAATCACGAGCATAGGCCCCTCCGGGATCTCGTCTGACGCCGCCAGTACCGCATGTCCGGTGCCGAGTTGCCTCTTCTGCAGTACCACCACGCAGTCGGAAGGAAGCTGGGGCAGCACCTGCTCATATCCGTAGCCCAGTACCACCACAATCCTTCCGGCGTCCACGGCACGGACGGCATCCAGAACGTGCGAGAGCATGGACAGGCCGCACACGTTGTGGAGAACCTTGGGGAGCCTCGAATTCATGCGCTTGCCTTGGCCCGCAGCCAGTACGACGACACTGCCGATATGAAAGGTCACCCAGTCACTACCTCGACGAAGCCATAGAACAAAAGAAGAAGCTGGGGCGGCAGGATTCGAACCTACGTATCACGGGACCAAAACCCGTTGCCTTACCACTTGGCCACGCCCCATCGCTTCCGGCTCTGAGATCACCCTCAAGAGCGCTGGAAGTATAAGTCAGGCCTCAAAAGGGCGTCAAGCCACTACGGCCACCACCATGGCCGTCCCTATAGCTGCCCTGGACCTGGAGTACAGTGGCTGCTCGGGTCTGGTAGCCGCGGGATAGCAGCCGTCCGGCGACCTCCCGGGACTTGGCTTCGGACTCGCAGACGCCAAACAACGTCGGTCCCGATCCGCTCATGAGAGATCCGAGCGCACCCTCTCGAACAAGGACTTCCCGGTCGACGGCAAGCGAGGGCATGATATCGAAACTGGCCTGTTCGAGATCATTATCGAGCAGTTGTGACACCCGGCCCGCATCCGCCACCTGCCTCCAGCATCTCTCCGCACGGCTGGTTCGCACCTCGAACCCGCTCCTATTCTCGATTGGACGCAAGATATCGAGAGAGCGGTACACGCGAGCCGTCGACAGCATCCTGTCGGAAAAGACAAGCACCAAATGAAGGCCGGGCAGATTGAGAGGTTCGAGGAGTTCGCCGATACCACGACCGATGGCAGGCGCCGGATGGAGAAAGAAGGCTACGTCGGCGCCCAAACTACGGGCGAGTTTCGCCAACTCGGCTTCGCTCAAGACCGGCCCTCCCGCCTCGGCCAAAGTCCGGCTACCCGCCACTAATGCCGCGGCCGCGTCGGCGCTGCCACCACCGAGCCCCGCCCCCATGGGTATGCCCTTGTTGATCCGCACGCGGCCGCTCAGACTCCAGGTACAATGCTTCCCCAAAGCCCGCAGCGCCCGCGCGGCCAGGTTGTTCTCGCCGGGAGCCGCATCGCACTCAACACATAGCTCCCCCGGAATTCCGCCCTCAGAACTAGCCTCCAGGTCGAACTCCAGCTCGTCATAGACATCTATGGGCGCGAAGACGGTGAATACTTCGTGATAACCCGTATCTTCCTTGGGGCCCACCAAGAGGCACAGGTTGACCTTGGCCGGAGTGCGCATCGTTGTCTGCACCGTCGCGCCTGCTCCTCTTTGCAAGATGTTTATGCCCGGATTTCCTCGCGCATGAAGAGGATATAAGCAACAGTGAAGAACACAAGGACGCAGCCGAGCAGAGACATCACCTGTGGCCAGATCAGTATAAGGCTCTGGGAGAAGCTGAGGGGCGCGACCACCGCCCTGTCGATCTGCTCGTAAACCAGAACGCCCAGCGAGCGTACGCTCGGATTCAGAAGCGCGCTGGTAGCCTCGTCGTATAGGTTACCGGGAGAGATGTTATTGAGCGTGCTGGATAGCTCCTCGTGGCGCAGTAGCTCGGCATAGGTAGCGTCGTCGCCAGCGGGAGCGACCGCATCCACCACCAGCCCTACAATGAGACTGGCGAAAATGGCGAAGAAGAGCCATATCGCTATAGATGCCAGCGCCGACGTAGCCGCTTGCTTGAAGAGCACAGAGAAGAGCTGGGCGAGGGCTAGCCAGAAACCAACGTAGATGACCGTAATGATTATGAAGACAATCAGTCTCCCCACTTCCTCGATAGAGGGGGTGGTCCCCAAGAGAACGATCCCCACTCCGCCAACGATAACCACCAGGGCAGTCAGCGCAAGGCTGACTACTCCGAGTCCGGCGATAAACTTGCCTTGAAGAATCGCGTCGCGATGGATGGGTTGCGAAACCAGGCGGCTCAGTGTCCCCTGCGACCGCTCGCTGTTGAGAGCATCAAACCCCAGGGCTATGCCGAGCAGCGGGGCTAAGAAGACAATGAAGCTGACGAGTGACGGTAGATTCTCCCCCGAGATCGTGAAGAGATTCAGAAACGCGAATTCGACGGTGGTCGAATCGGAGGCGGCTTCTCGAATCGCCGAACTGGCCGCATAGACCGACGCCAAGGAAGCGACGCCGATCAAGATGAGCAGGATTCCGAAACGCAGTCCGGACAAGTGATCGGCCAGTTCTTTGCGGGCCACGGCTCCAACGCCGACTGCGAAGAATCGCCCGCGCGGACGTGACGCGCTCTCGGTCACTCCGGGACCGCCCGCGTCTTGTCCGAGAGCTATCGATCCGTCAATTTGCGACATGACTGGTATCGACCCCCTCCTGGAAATAACGGCCATAGATGTCATCAAGGCTGAGCCCGACCCGGCGAACATGGACCGGAAGCAGGTCGTGCTCGATCAGAACCCGAACGGCCTGCGTTCGAATATCATTCTTGCTCCTCATGGTTAAAACACCGCCGTTTGCGCTCACGTCGATCACGCTCTCGATTGATTTCAATGACCTTATCACGCCCTCGAGATCCGTTGCGCCGGCCTCATGGCCACTCGAGGTGGCGGCAGACAATTCGATAATGATGTCGTTGTTCTCGGCCAGCTGACGCTCGAGCTCGGGCACCGGCCCCATCGCGATAAGATGACCGCCGACAAAAATTCCGACCCGATCGCATACCTCCTGGACCTGATGCAGAAGGTGGGAGGATAAGAGAATAGTCATCCCCTCCTCGTCGCGCAGGCGGGCCAGCATCGCGAGCATATCCTTAACACCCTCAGGGTCGATGCCGATAGTCGGTTCGTCGAGAATCAGTATCGATGGCTGTTTGACCAAAGCATCTGCGACAGCCAGCCGCTGGCGCATGCCGCGGGAGTATTTGCCAGCCCGCTTATTCGCGGCGTCGGCCAGACCCACTTCTTGCAATAATGCCTCTATCCGTTCCTCGGCAATCTTGGCCGGAATCCTGTTCAATGAGGCCGTGTAACGGAGATTCTGTTTGCCGGTCATGTTGGGATAGAAGCCCACATTATCCGGGAGATAGCCTACAACCGATTTGACACTCAAAGGATCCCGCACCGAATCGTAGCCGGCCACCCTGACACTGCCGGTGGTCGGCTCAGTCATCCCCAAGAGCATGAGGATGGTAGTGGTCTTACCCGCCCCGTTCGGTCCCAGCAAACCGAATATCTCTCCGCGCCCGATCGAGAGATCGAGACTATCGACTGCAGTGAACTCACCATACTTTTTAGTCAGCCCGGTGGCTACAATCACTGCCTCAGAACTGGGATTGGGCATCTCTCGCACCCCGCTATCCAGGTCTTTTTAGAGGTCTCTTTAGGTCAAACCGTCCGGACGGATCTCAGCGGTGTCCGTAACGCCGGAACACAAATCCCAATATCGCTATGGCGGCGATCGCGATCAGTACACCGATGACACCCCACAGCGTGGAAGTCTTGACCGTGACCCGGATATCCGAACTAGCGACGGCCTGGTCGGCCTGTGCGCTCATGCTGACGACGTAGTCACCCGCGATGGCGTTCTCGGCCGGCTTGAAAACGGCAACCACCGTCTGCTGCTCGTTCGCCGGCAATACATCGATCACGCTGGGTTCGAAATCAACCTCCCAGTTTGTCGGCGCGGTGGCTGACAATTCCACCCCCTGCAGAGGGCCGGTGCCGCTGTTGGTAACCACGAACTGCACCCGCGTGGTGTCTCCCGCCTTGACATCGGCATTCAGATTCCCGTCGGGGGTAGTAAGCGTAAGAGTGTACGTACCCGTGATCTCCACCTCTAGCGGGATTGATACGGTCTCCCCGCCACCAACGGCGGAAACGGTAATGTCATATGTGCCCATCTCAGCGTTAGGCCCAGGGGTAACCTTCAAACTCAGCCCTTGCGTGGCTTGAGATTCGACGGTCACGGTCGGCGTCTCCTGCGTGGCCCCCGACGGCATCAGTGAAAGCGTCCAGTTCTCGGGACCAGTGGCAGTCAGATTGTAGGTCCGAGCCTCCAGAGTGCTGTTCTCGAGAGTGAGTGAAAAGGTAAATGTAGCCTCAGCGGAACCCCGCAAAGAGCTGTACTCCGCGGTCAGCTCCGAGGTGCCTCCCTCGACTTCGCCGACCGTAAAAGTGATCGGCAGAGAAATGGACGTGTCACCGGAGCGGGCAACGACAGTCAGAGTCGAGGTGCTTTCCACGGCTTCTATCGGAACCTCTACCTGTAGATCAAGCGAAACCGGTTCATCGGGGTCAGTCATGACGGCCGCAACCGGGCGTCCGCCGCCGAGAAGCGAAGCCTCCCATCCGGTCGGGACTCCCTGTATCGACAGGTCGAGCCGTTGGGTGACACTGTCGGCGATCGATAGATCGACGGTGACTGTCTGGCCGGCTTGAACCGTCATGGACGGATAGGGCGATGTAAGCGTTGTGGCGAACGCGGAAGCCGATCCGCCAGCAAGTACCATGAGAAACGCTAGCAATATCACAAGGCCACTCAACGCGGCCAACAGAGCACGGCGCGAACACCGCGGCACATGAGGGAAGCAAAGCATTTCGGGCGACCTCCGACGCATGGCGACTACTACGACTCTACGGTTGTTCAAGATCCCTGTCCTACGGCATCTGGCGTAGATGGCAAGATACC
>CAZOJR010000050.1:0-10206 GCA_964580165.1 uncultured Gaiellales bacterium | reverse complement strand
AATTTGTTACCGAGTAGTTCTCTGTAGTATTGATAATCAAGAACTCCATTCGGCAATCCATTAAATATCGGACTGTCTTTTGCCCAGTCATTGTTCTGGTAGAGCCAGTCATTTATCTCTATAAGATTGCCCTTATTCCTTACAGGGACCCCTCGGTGCTACTGACAACTGCGGGCATGCAGCAGTTCAAGCCGTACTTCATGGGTCTAGCGGAGCCCCCGAGCCGGCGGTTGACCAGCGTGCAGAAGTGCTTCCGCACATCGGACATAGACAAGGTCGGTCTGACCGCTCGTCACTGCACATTCTTCGAGATGTTGGGGAATTTCTCCGTAGGCGACTACTTCAAAGAAGGCGCTATCCGCTTCGCGTGGGAGTTTTCTCTTGAGTATCTTGGGCTGGATCGCGATCATCTATGGGTTTCGTATTTTGAAGGTGACGAAACGATCGAGCCCGACGAAGAGGCTGTGGCTATCTGGACCGACTTGGGGCTGCCCCGGGAACGGATGGTAGGACTGCCCCGTAGCGCGAATTTCTGGGGCCCGGTCGGACCCAGTGGACCATGCGGGCCATGCTCGGAGCTATATTACGACCGTGGTGCGAAATATGGGTGCGGCGCCCCCGATTGCCGCCCCGGTTGCGATTGCGACCGTTACGTCGAGTACTGGAACCTGGTGTTCACGGGCTACAACATGGACGAGAACCTAGTGCTCTCTGCGCTGCCGGTTCAGAATATCGATACCGGGATGGGGCTCGAGAGAGTGGCCGCCCTGCTTCAGGGGGTACCATCGGTCTTTTTCACCGATGCTTTCAAGCCCCTCATCGAGCTTGGAGAAGAGGTGTCCGGCACCCGTTTTGGCGATAACGATAAGGTAGATATTGCCCTGAGAGTGCTCGCCGATCACTCGAGAGCCATGGCGTTTTTGGTGGCCGACGGAGTTCTGCCGGGCAACGAGGGTCGTGGCTACGTCCTGCGAAGAGTTATCCGGCGTGCAGCGCGACTCAGCCGTTCGGCGGGCATGGAACCCCCATTTCTCCGTAGCTTTGCAGAGAGGGTTATTGACCTCATGGGTGGCGTATATCCGGAACTGATCGAGCGTAGGGACACCATTCTCCGCGTGGCCCATGCCGAAGAAGAGAGGTTTAACCGTACTCTGGACCAAGGCCTGGTACTTGTGGAGGAGGCGATTGCCAGGGCGCTCGAGGAAGGTACGAAGCTGTTCCCCGGGGGCGTCGCCTTTATGCTCCACGATACATACGGTTTTCCGGTGGAGGTGACCCGCGAGATTGTCGAAGAACGCGGCCTTACCTTGGATCTAAAGGACTTTGAAGCGGCTATGGAGGGCCAACGCCGGCGTGCCCGAAGTGCGCAAAAGGGCGGGGATGCGCTTCAAGAGGTAATCATTAGCTTTGCACGCGAAACCGTGCATCCGACCGATTTTCAAGGCTATGAACGAGATGAGCTTCACACGGTTGTAGAGAATGTGGAATCGTTGGGCGACGGGCGTATCCTCCTCGCTCTCAGGGAGAGCCCTTTCTACGCAGAGATGGGTGGTCAGACGGCCGACACCGGAGTCATCGAATCCAGTGACGGCAAGGCTGCTGTCGAAGACGTGCAACAGCATGGCCGCGTACAGGTGATCGTCGCCCGCCTGCTGGAGGGCCAAATCGAGATCGGGACGCGGGTGAAGGCGGGCCTTTCCACTGCGTATCGTCATGACGTGGCCGCCAACCACACAGCTACTCATCTGCTTCACTATGCTCTCCGAGCACGTCTGGGCAAAGACGTCACCCAGGCCGGCTCGTCTGTGAGGGCCGACAAATTTCGCTTCGACTTTTCCTATCATGAACCGCTGGGGATAGAACGGCTTCAAGAAGTCGAGGAGCTGGTCAACCGGCGCATTGTCGAGAACCACCCCGTGCGCACCTTTGAGACCAGTCTCGAGCACGCCCGTGACCTTGGCGCCATGGCGCTATTCGGAGAGAAATACAATGAGTTCGTGCGTGTGGTTGAAATCGACGACTTCAGCCGGGAGTTGTGTGGCGGCACTCATGTAGGATCTACCAGCGAACTCGGAATATTCAAGATAATCTCCGAAGGGAGCGTCGGCGCGAATGTCCGTAGAATCGAAGCCGTGACGGGAAGGGCAGCGGTCGCATACTACCGGGACAGGAATCAAACGCTGGCGCGGGCGGCGGTTGCTCTGGGGACGACGGATAATGAAATTCTGGCAGCACTGAGCAAACTCCAGGCACGCGTCGAGAGCCTCGAGGGAGAGGTGAAAAGGCTCTTGTCGGAAACGACCAGAGATGTCGTCCCTTCGTTGGTGGATGGAGCTATTCGCTGCTCCGGCGGGATATCCGTTGTAGCGCAGATCGTTCCCGCTCGCGATATGGACCATCTTCTCTCCTTGGTCGACGAGGTGCGGGAGCGGTTGTGCCCTGCGGTGGTCGTTCTTGGAGCCGATCTGCAGGGGAAGGCGTCTTTAGCGGTCGGTAGTAGCCCCGTAGTCGATTCCATCGATGCGGGGAAAATTGTCAAGTCGGCAACCGTTCTGTTTGGCGGCAGAGGCGGGGGAACGTCGCAGCTGGGCCGCGGGGGAGGGGGAGACCCGGCCAGGTTACCCGAGGCAGTTGCCGCCGCGAAAGATGCCGTAATGACCTGCCTTGGCAGCTGAGTGAGAATCTTGGGGATAGACTTCGGTCGAAGCCGTACAGGGCTGGCACTTTCGGATCCGCTCGAGATCACATGCCGTCCCTTTGCTATTGTGTTCGAACGAGATGAAAGCCGGTTGATAGCCAGAATTGCGGTTGTGGTGAAAGAAGAAGAGGTGGAGGAGATAGTTGTGGGTTTGCCGCGCCCGCTTTCGGGAGGAACGAACGCGCAGATGGAGATCGTCACCTCATTTGCCGAATCACTGCGTCGAGAGGTTCCTGTTCGGGTCACTCTCTGGGACGAGCGCTTCACATCCAAATTGGCGGAAGATGGCCGTTCTCAAAAAGAAACCCATGATGCCGTGGCGGCCTGCTATATGCTTCAAAACTATTTAGATGCCCGGGAACACGACAGAGGACGTGTGAACACATGAACGACTGGTATCCGACACCTTCCGGTGGAGAGAAGCATCGGCGCCCCGGAGCGCGCCATGAGGTCCGGCGTTGGATCGGCCGCATCGTAGTTGTTGGGGCGTTCATCGGTTTCGTGATAGGAGTTGTGTATTTTGTCAACTGGGGCGTCGACTTTTTCCACGAGCGCTCTACCACCACAACCGAAGTGGCGCATGGCGCCGTCGTTGAGGTCACCATCAATCCGGGCATGACCGCCACCGATATCGGTCAGCTCCTCGAAGAGAAGCAGGTCATTGATTCGTCTGCGGAGTTCGTTGACTTGGTCAAGAAGCGGAACAGTGAGGAAGATCTACGCCCGGGCATCTATCAGTTCTACGAGGATCAAGCACTGCTTGAAGTGGTGGATATGTTGGAGAGCGGCGAAGGCTCGCCCAGTTTCAAACTGACGATCCCCGAGGGGCTGGCGATAAACCAGATAAGCGACTTGCTCGATGAGGATGAATCGATCGACGGTGCCAGCTATGTTGAGCTGGGCGGCCGTCCGGAAGACTTCCTGATCCCCGAGGTGGGAGATTCTACTCCCGAGGTCACAACATTGGAGGGATTGCTGTTCCCCAGCACCTACTATCTCATTGAGGGTGACGGCGCGACGGAGTTGATCGGCGCCCAGCTTGCCGCGTTCGAAGCGAAGACTTCCGCTCTTGATTGGGATAATGCCGAGACGCTGGGTGTGACTCCCTACGAGGTTGTCATTGTGGCGTCGCTCATAGAGAAAGAGGCGAACATCGCAGAGGAGCGATCCAAGGTGGCGGCAGTCATTTATAATCGGATCAAAGCCGACATGACGCTCGGTATTGACGCCACTGTACGGTATGCGGTCGATAAGTGGACGGGGAAACTCACCGACGAAGATCTTGCCATCGACTCGCCGTACAACACGCGGACTGTCAAGGGACTTCCGCCCACGCCTATTGCGAACCCAGGAATAGCGGCGCTGGAGGCGGCTCTCCGGCCGGCGGACGTCGACTATCTCTACTACGTGCTCACCGATACGGAGGGGCACCATTTCTTTACGGCTTCCTACGAGGAATTCCTCGAGGCCAAGGAGAATCAACCAGAACAGTAGCCTGGCGGGCTCTGTGCGAGCCGGCGAGTGGCGCCGCGATCGATGTGATCCCGGTGCCCCGTATCGAAGCGGCTGGGGTTGGTTGTGCCAATGTCCACCCTTGGTATCAGAAGATGGATCCCGGCGGGTGCAATAGTGTCCTTACACGCGGCATGGAGAGTGTTGCTGGAGGAGGTTGTTCCGATGCCATCACAACGACAGAAGATCTCGGCGCAGACCGGTTTGGTTGGGGTCATCGGACATCCTATCGGTCACTCCCTATCTCCGAGAATTCACAATGCCGCATTTGAAGCTCAGGGCCTCGACATGGTGTATCTCGCTTTCGATGTGCCACCGGAACAGCTGGCGAACGCTTTTGCGGGTATCCGAGCTCTTCAGATGCGTGGAGTGAATGTGACCATTCCGCACAAAGAGACGGTGGTGACGCTGCTGGACGATGTCGATCCTTTGGCTGCCAAAGTGGGTGCAGTGAATACAGTAGTGAGCCACGACGGCAGACTGGTGGGATACAACACCGATGTCACCGGTTTTGCCCGAGCTCTGCGTTCCGTGCTGCCCGGAGGGGCCAGCGGACTCCGGTGTGTGGTGGCGGGTGCCGGTGGGGCAGCCAGAGCAGTATTGGCCGCGCTGGTGGCCGATGGTGCCGACAGTGTCTATGTGTACAACCGCACGCGTGAACGCGCGGTCATTCTCTGCCGTACTGCGGCTGAGTGGGGCTCAACTGCATGCGAAGTAGTCGATGTGGAAACCCTACGCTTGGTAGCAAATAACTGCCATCTTTTTGTCAACACGACTTCGGTTGGTCTGACATCGGAGGTCAAGAACTTCCCCATGCCTGTCGATATCTTGCACAGTGGCCTTGTAGTGGTCGACTTAGTGTATAGAGAGAGACCCACAGCCTTCGTGCAGGCTTCCCGGGAACGGGGGGCCAGGGTCGTGAATGGGACGGAGATGCTCTTGATGCAGGCAGGCGATTCATATCGCTTGTGGACGGGCCTTGAGCCTCCTGGCGCTGTAATGCGAGAAAGCATTGAACGTGCAGAAGAGTGACATATCATCCATGCAGCTTGCGAGAGAAAACAATCTGCAACGCAAGCTATCGGGTAAGCGCACCGGCGAAATACTGATCGATATGGGTGTGTTGACACCTGAGCAGGTCAAAGATGCTCTAGCCGAACAACGAGTATCGCGACTGCGCATCGGAGAGATCGTCATAGCAAAGGGTTGGGCAACCAAGGCTCAAGTCATGGAAGCCCTTTGCCAAAGACTGGGTGTCAAGCACCTGGATCTGACTGTAACTCGCATCGATCCGGTGACGGCTGACCTCATCTCCGAAAAGGATGCCCGTCGCTATTCAGCCATCCCGGTAGGTCTTGTGGACGAGCACACCCTGCTGGTTGCCATGGCCGATCCCTCGAATATCGTTGCTATCGATGACTTGAGAATTCTCACCGGTTTCGATATCGAGCCGGCTATCACGAGCATCGAAGACATCAACGCGATGCTCAGCAAGATGAGGCGGGTGGACGACCAGATCTCCGAGAACCTCGAAACAAAGTGCGCCGCGGGTGAGGATGAGACCTCTTCGGCCGAACTTAGGGACATCAGAGAGCAGGTGGATGCTGCGCCGGTCGTCAAGCTCGTGAACGGCATCATTGCCCGTGCAGCGGACGAAGGCGCATCCGACATACACTTCGAACCTCAGGCAAAAGATCTATTGGTCAGATTCCGTCATGACGGAGTTCTGCACGAGATTATGACCATTCCGAAGCGTCTCCAAGCAGGGGTGCTCTCACGTTTGAAGATAATGGCAGACCTCGATATTGCCGAAAGACGTGTTCCACAAGATGGCCGCATCGGCCTTGTAGTGAGCGGCCGTCCTATCGATATGAGGGTCGCCTCGCTACCCACAGTGTACGGCGAGAAGATCGTCATTCGCCTCCTCGACAGGTCCAATGTCATGTTGCGTCTCGAGGATCTTGGCTTCTCTGAGGCGGCACTGACGCGATACACACGTTCATACGTCAAGCCTTACGGAGCGATCCTTGTTACCGGTCCTACCGGATCTGGCAAATCCACGACTTTGTACGGCACCTTGAACATCTTGAACACCCCCGAGAAGAACATCATCACGGTTGAGGATCCGGTTGAGTACCGTCTGGCCGGAATCAACCAGGTGCAAATCAATCCGAAGGCGGGGCTTACGTTTGCTTCTGGCCTGCGCTCTATCCTGCGGTGCGACCCGGATATCATCATGGTCGGGGAAATTCGCGACAAGGAGACTGCACAGATTGCGGTCGAGTCGGCCCTGACCGGCCACCTGGTTCTATCGACCCTACACACCAATAATGCGCCGGGTGCGCTTTCTCGACTCACCGAGATGGGTGTGGAACCTTTTCTTACCGCCTCTGCGGTCGACTGTGTCATTGCCCAGCGCCTGGTGAGGAAGCTCTGCAAACACTGCAAGGAGCCGTATCCCGCGACGCGGGAAATGCTGCAGCGTCTGGACTTCCCAAGCAGGGTAGTCGAACAGTGGGAGCAGATAACCCTGTTCCGAGCCGTGGGGTGTAACCGATGCAACAACACGGGATACAGGGGACGAATGGGTATCTATGAGGTCATGCCGGTGACTGAAGCCGTGGAGAGGCTCATCGTCGAGCGCAAGAGTGCCGATGAAATCATGCGTGTAGCCTCCGCAGAGGGAATGGTTACTCTCCGGCAGGACGGCTTGGACCGGGTGGCGCAAGGGATTACGAGTATCGAGGAGATATCTCGGGTCATCGTCTAGATATCGTCGCGGGACGAATAAGGAGCGATGGGTGTGGATATAGGTCAGATTCTGAAAGAAGTGATAGACACGGAGGCTTCGGACCTCCACCTTGCTGTAGGTGTTCCTCCAGTGGTACGTATCGACGGTCATCTGGAAAGCTTGGATCATCCTGTGCTGACCGCCAGCGAAGCGCGCGAACTGATCTACAGCATACTCACTCAGGATCAGCGTCAGAAGTTGGAAACCGATTGGGAAGTGGACTTCTCGTACTCACTTTACGGTCTTGCCCGTTTCCGCGTGAACGCCTATTTTCAGCGAGGTACGCTTAGTGCGGCCTTCCGGCTCATACCCGCGGCCATCAAGACCATCGACGACTTGAACCTGCCGAAAGTCGTTCACTCATTCTGCAACAAACCGCGCGGTTTCATTCTTGTGACCGGTCCCACCGGTTCGGGTAAGTCCACTACTCTTGCAGCCATCATCGACGAGATCAACGAAACCCGGTCAGATCACATTGTCACCATTGAGGATCCGATCGAGTTCCTGCATCGTCACAAGCGCTGCGTGGTGAACCAGCGAGAGGTGGGCAGCGATACCAAGGCCTTTTCGGTGGCTCTGCGGTCAGCTTTAAGACAGGATCCCGACATAATCCTGATCGGAGAGATGCGCGACTTGGAAACCATCCAAATCGCCCTGACCGCAGCCGAAACTGGACATTTGGTGTTCGCAACGCTGCATACCCAGGATTGCCCTCAGACCATCGATAGAATGATCGACGTCTTTCCCCCACACCAGCAGGAGCAGATTAGAGTGCAGATAGCGGCGACTCTCGAAGGTGTCGTTACCCAGCAACTTCTGCCCAAAGCGGGTGGGAAAGGGAGGGTGGTAGCTTGCGAGGTGTTGACCAGTACGCCGGCAGCCAAAAACCTCATTCGCGAGGGGAAGACGCACCAGCTCTACACAGTCATGCAAACGGGCAGCCCGTTTGGGATGCAGACGATGAACTCAAGCCTGGCCGATCTCGTGAAGCGTAGCCATATCACCAAGGAGTTGGCCATGCACAGATCATCTGTGCCCGAAGAACTGAATCGGTTGCTGCTTATGGGGGCGGCGTAAGCAGGTGGATATAAGTAGGAGTGGGGGAGTGGCATGCCGGTACTTCAGCTTCGGAGTCCATCGACCGATAGTAGAGCAGGGACACAGTGACCTAGGCAAATCTGCTCTCCATGAGCATGTGAACGAGGAGTGAGACGGGGTGGCGACTTTCAACTACACAGCAAAGCGCGACCGAGGCAACCCTTTCACGGGTGAGGTGGTTGCCGATAACAAAGCCGCGGTCGTCGCCCAGCTGCGCCGGAAAGGCCTTACTGTTATTAGTCTGGAGGAGAAGCGCGCCGCGCTTGACCTCAAGGCCATGCTGGAGGGGTCGAAGCGGATCAAAGCTCGCGACAAGGCCGTCTTTGCACGCCAATTCGCCACCATGATCAACTCTGGACTTGCCGTCTTGCGAGCACTTTATGTTCTCGAAGAACAGACCGAAAACCCTCGCTTAAAAAAGATCATCGGCTCGGTTAGGGAAGATGTCGAAGCCGGTATGCCGCTGTCCGACGCTATGGAGAGATATCCGGCGGCATTTGATCGCCTTTATGTAGCTATGGTTAGAGCCGGTGAGGCTGGTGGTGTGCTCGACCAGACGCTCAACCGTCTAGCTACGCAACTGGAAAAAGATGACAGCTTACGTCGGTCGATCAAGTCGGCCATGGCGTACCCTATTCTCATCGCCGCGTTTGCCATTCTGGTCATGCTTGGCATGCTGATCTTCATTATCCCGATCTTCGCGGATATGTATGCTGATCTCGGGGGCGAGCTGCCAGGGCTGACGCGACTCATGATGGACGTCAGTAATCTGTTGAAGCACTACTGGTTCATCATCTTCCCGCTCATAGCGCTCGTGGTGTGGGGTCTGGTACGGCTCAAGAACACCGATAAAGGTCGCTCTGTCTGGGATCGTATCAAGCTCAAACTGCCCATGAAATTGGGTCCGGTTGTGCAGAAGATCGCGCTCGCCCGTTTCAGCCGTACGCTGGCCACTCTCGTCAGTTCTGGAGTACCGATTCTCCAGTCGATAGAGATTACCGGGAAGACATCGGGCAACACCGTGCTCGAGGAGTCCATGGTCGACGTCAAGGAAAGCGTACGAAGTGGTGAATCCATTGCCAAGCCATTATCGCGCGTACCTGTATTTCCACCGATGGTGACGCACATGATTTCTATTGGTGAAGAAACGGGAGCTCTGGACGCGATGCTGAACAAGATTGCCGATTTCTACGAGGACGAGGTAGACGCTGCGGTCAAGTCACTCACATCGATCATCGAACCGATCATGATGCTATTTGTCGGCGGACTCGTCGGTCTGATCGTCATATCTATGTATCTGCCCATGTTCAACATGATGAACCTGGTGCAATAGGTAGCGGAATGAGGCCGTACCAGCCTGGGGGACGAGATCTTGCTTGCCACGCGTGGGACATGAAAAACTGTAAAAACTGCAGTCAGAGCCACTACTTTACATAATGTACATTATCATGCATTACATTATCCGGTAGCTTCTCTGGCTGCAACTTGCTCGGGGACGGCAACTGAACAGCAATCAGACGTCATACGAGAGAAGGCTGAACACCTCGTATCCCTGGAGTCGGTCCCTTCCGTGAATTTCAGTGAGTTCAATCAGAAACGCAAGTCCCGCGACAACTCCGCCTGCTTCCTCGACCAGATGAATCTTGGCCTCTGCGGTACCTCCGGTTGCGAGTAGATCGTCGTGAATGAGTACCCGCTGGCCGGGCTTGATAGCATCGGAGTGCATCTCAAGGGCATCGGTACCGTATTCGAGGTCGTATTCACAGCGGCTTACAGTCCAGGGCAGTTTTCCGGGCTTACGTGCTGCCGCAAAACCCACCCCCAGCGCATATGCTAGAGCGGCCCCCAGAATGAAGCCACGAGCCTCAGCACCCAGTACAAGATCAATTTTCCGGCCACGTGCAAACTTAGCCAATGAGTCGACGGCATAGTGCAACGCTTCCGCATCCTGAAGCATTGGCATGATGTCGTGGAAAAGGATGCCTTCTCGAGGAAAGCCTGGAATATGGCGGATAAACGTATCGAGGTCCATTGCGCTCCTTGATGCCTAATTGTACGACGACAAACTTAATATGAGAACTGATATAAGAAATCAGAATTACCCCGA
>CAZOJR010000049.1:0-10352 GCA_964580165.1 uncultured Gaiellales bacterium | reverse complement strand
CTTTCTAACCCTCTCTAGGTAGAAAGAAGTGTCGCGTCAACTCGGAAACAGGACAGGCTAGGATTCATACAGGCAGAAACAAGAAGGCCGGCGCGATTCCGCGCCGGCCTTCGCAAGCAACTCTCGAGATATTAAACCCCTGGGATCATCCGGGAGACCGTGCTTGCGCAGGCGGAGGATGGCCCCAGGGGTTCGGCTACTTAGAAGTTCATCTCGTAGTGGAAGACACCATCGTTTAGCTTGCTGGTCACCTTCATGCCGCTATGGTTGACCACCGCCTGCATGGCCTTGTTGTCGCGCATGACTTCAGCGGTGAAGCCGGCGATGCCGTTGCGCTTGGCGATGTTGGCGAGATGCTTCATGATGAAGCTCCCGATTCCCCGTCTCTGCCAGTCATCGCGCACCACGAATGCCACCTCGGCCCGGTTGGTCTTCTGGTCGAGGTAGTAGCGCCCGATGGCGATGATTTCTTCACCGTGCGCCTCAGGAATCGTCCCCAAGATGGCCACCTCGTTACGGTGATCGATGTAGACGAAATTCTGGAGCTGCTTCCGGGGGATGCGCTTCATGTGGGACATGTAGCGGTAGTAGATGGTTTCCTGGGAGAGGGAATAGAACAGATCGCGGGTAGCGGGCTCATCAGTCGGATTCATAGCCCGGAAGCTGATGAGGGTGCCGTCATCGAGAAGCATAGTGGTACGTAGTTCTTTGGGCCCGACGAAGAAGCGGCCTTCAACATCTGCCAGCTCGGGACGGAGCCACTTGTACTCGATCGCCTTGGCAAGCAGTTCCTCACGGAAATCAGGGTGGGCGATGGTGATGAGGGCCATGGCTCTCTCTTGGATGCTCTTGCCGTGCAGGTACGCTACTCCGTATTCGGTCACCACATAGTGTACGGCTCCTCTTGTGGTGACGACCCCGGCGCCGGGCTGGAGGGTAGGGACGATACGCGAGACCTTGCCTCCTTCGGCCGTGGATGGCAGTGCGATGATGGCGCGTCCACCGTCGGAGAGACCTGCGCCCTGGTTGAAGTCGGCTTGACCGCCGATTCCCGAGTAGAACCTGGTGCCGAGGGAGTCAGAACATACCTGCCCGGTCAAGTCGACCTCGAGAGCTGTATTGATAGCCACCATCTTATTCTGCTGGCCGATGATAAACGGGTTGTTGACATACTCGGTGGGGTTGAACGAAAAGGCCGGGTTGTTGTCGACAAAGTCGTACAGTTTCTTGGTGCCCATGGCGAAGCTTGTCACGATCTTGCCTCGGTCCATGGATTTCTGGTTCCCGGTGATAACGCCGGTCTCGACGAGGGGGATGATCTCGTCGGTGATCATCTCAGTATGGATCCCCAGGTCTTTCTTGTCCTTCAGGAGGGATATGACCGCGTGGGGAATCCGTCCGATTCCCACCTCGACGGTGGATCCGTCTTCAACGAGCGACGCGATGTGCTCACCGATTGACTGAGCTATGGCCCGGGCGTCTGAAGCCCACGCGCCGGTCTGAACGTCGTCGATGAACCCGGCATAGCTCGTCTCGATCAGCGGTTCATCCACCGGCACAAGGACGTCGAGATCAAGTACGTTCACAAGGCTGTCACCCGATGTCCAAGGCATTTGCGGGTTGACCTGGGCTACGACAAAGCCGGCGTTGGCCGTCGCTGCTTTGACGAAGTCCACCGACACTCCCAGACTGCAGCGTCCCTGGAGGTCCGGGGGAGTAACTTGGATGAGCGCGACATCGATGGGCATCTCTCCGCTCGCGAGCAAGTCCGGGATATCGGAGAAAGACAGGGGGGTGTAGTCTCCATATCCTTCCTGGATCATGTTCCTGACGTTAGCCGATACAAAGAACGTATTTACCGAGAAATAGTCGGCAAGTTCCTTGTATGCGTATGGAGCATCTCCCAGTGTGAGCGACGATACTACCTGGGTGTCGGCCAGTTCTGAATGCCGGGCCACCAAAGCTTGAATCAGATGGAGTGGTTGCGCTACTCCACTTCCAATGAAGACCCGCTGTCCCGGCCTGATCTGCGCAACCGCGTTGTCTGCGGTCATGATCATATCGCTGTACTTGTTCTGCCAGTCGGTATCGTAGTCCAGCTTGGGTGTAGCACTCATCGTGCACCTCCTACCTTCAGCTGGATTCGCGCGTCCGCTGCCACTGAATCCTCTCCTGGTTTTCCGACAATGAACGGGTTGATATCAAGCTCGGCAATCTGCGGGAAGTCGGTGACAAGCTGGCTGATACGTTGCAGCGCCTCACCAATGGCCGGTAGATTGACCCCGGCCTCACCACGGACGCCCTCCAGCAGTTTGTAAGATCTGGTGCCCATCAGCATGCTCATAGCTTCCGCATGAGTAATCGGGGCAAGATGGAAGGTGACATCCTTCATGACCTCCACGAAGATGCCGCCCAGGCCGAACATCAGCATTGGGCCGAACTGAGGATCTCGGGTCATTCCCAAGATGACCTCCCGTCCCTTGCTTGCCATGCGTTCCAGATACACACCTTCCAGCGCTGCATCGGGAAGCTTGCGCCCGATACGCAGCATCATGAGTTCGAAGGCGTCGGCGACCTCCTGGGCGCTGTTGAGATTCAGTTTCACTCCGCCGACGTCGGACTTGTGAATGATGTCCGGCGAAGAGATCTTCATGGCAAGTGGATAGCCGAGGCGCGGGGCCATCTCCATTGCTTCATCGACGGTGCTCACAAGGCGGCCGTCGGGCACGATGAAGTCGTATGCGCGTAGGATGTCTTTGGCCTTGACTTCGCCCAGGTACGACCTGCCGGAGCGAAGCTGGCGGGCGATTACGCGCTCCACCCGGCGCCGGTTCACCGGGAAGCGGGTGACTATGCGCGGCGGGCGCATCCGCCAAGCGGCGTAGTCGACCATGGCTTTGAGAGCCGCGACCGCCCGCTCCGGCGATGGATAATCGGGAAGGTTGTGGGCGACCAATTCCTCCCGGCCCGGCATGATGTCTTTGCCACCCATGAATGCCGCAAGGACAGGTTTCTCCCCCTTGACGCTGGCGGCAATGGCACGTGCCGTCTCGGCCGGCTTGGTCATGGCCTGTGGGGTGAGGATGACGATGACGGCGTCAACGGTAGGATCGGACTGAGCAGCCTCTACCGCCATTGCATAGCGGCCCGGGTCTGCATCTCCCAGAACATCGATGGGGTTTCCCACGCTTGCCGCGGGGGGAAGTTTTTCTCTGAGGGTATCGGCGATATCAGGATGAAGCGATGTGACTCTCATCCCGGAGTGTTCTACAGCATCGGCTGCCATGATGCCCGGTCCGCCGGCATTGGTGATGATGGCCACTCGGTCGCCTTTCGGCAAGGGCTGCATGGCCAAGGCGGTGGCCACGTCGAACAATCCCTCAAAAGTGTCTGCGCGGATAACGCCGGCGCGTTTGAACGCGGCACCGTACGCAATGTCTGCCCCTGCCAAGGCGCCTGTGTGCGACGAGGCGGCTTTGGACCCGGCGGAGGTTGTACCGGCCTTCAGTATCACCACCGGTTTGACGGCTGCTACCGATTCTGCCACGCGGATGAACTCATCACCCGCCGCGATGCTTTCCAGATATCCGACGATAACCTTGGTCTCGTCGTCATCGGCGAACGCGCCGAAGAAATCGGTCTCACTCAGGTCGGCTTTGTTCCCGATGCTGAGAAGGGTTGCCAGGCCCAGTTTGCGCTCGGCTGCCCAGTCGAGGATGGCGGCGCACAAAGCTCCTGATTGGGAGAGCACCGAGATGCCCCCTGCCGCCGGCATGTGGGTGGCAAAGGTGGCGTTCATCTTGTGGTGAGTGTTGATGAGTCCGAGGCAGTTGGGTCCCATCAAGCGAGCGCCGGCGGAACGGCAAAGTTCCACGAGCTCTCGCTCCAAGCAGGCGCCTTCCTCGTCGACTTCTTTGAATCCGGCGGTGATGACGACCACGGCTTTTGCCTTCGCCTTGAGCGAACTTATCACAGCGCCCTTGACGGCAGCGGTTGGCACGGCGATCACGCTCACGTCTATAGGTTTGCCGTATTCCTCAAGGCTGGTGTAGAATTTTTGCCCCATCAGCTCCCCACCTGATGGGTTGACCGGAACAACTTCCCCTTCGAATCCCCCTTCGATGAGGTTGGTGACGACTGCGTACCCCACCTTCCCCGCAGTGCGAGAAGCCCCCATAATGGCTACGCTTTTGGGATAGAGGAGAAACTCAAGCATTTGAACTATCACGTCCTCTCGAGATCGACTGAAGCCTAGGGTCTCCTTTGCGTGTACACCGGCGTGGGTAGCCCCTAGCACATACTGGAAATAATCAGCCAATAATGATACTACGACCGTTACTAGAATGGCGAGTCTAGAATGACGAAGAACGGTGAACGAGGACGATCGTTCAGAAGGAAAGTCGCCGGGCCGGCGAGGTGATGTCTGTGCGCCACGTGTTCAAGGTCGTCGGAGTAGCGCTCGCGGTGATTGCCTTATGTTCGCCGCTGATCTTCTGGCAGGCCGAAGATGCGCAGACCGGCTCGACACAGCTATCGGAGGGTACGGTCACTATCACAGTCACCCCGACTGTGGTTGTCACAACTACACTTCCTCCCGGTCAAACCACTTCTACAACAAAGGCTTCGCTCGAACCAACGTCCACCACCAGCACCACCGAGCCTCCTATCGAAGTGACTATCGCTGCCGTGGGAGATGTGCTCAGTCATATGCCGATTGTCAACTCGGCAAAAGTTGCAGACGCCGATTCCTACGACTTCCGTCCGGTGTTTGCTCCGGTTGCCCCATATATATCCGAGGCCGATTATGCGGTGGCCAATTTAGAAACCCGTCTGGCCGGCGCAGAATTCGGCTATAGCGGCTATCCACTTTTCAACTCTCCAGACTCGCTGGCACATGCTCTCAAGGTTGCGGGTTTTGATCTCCTCGCGACCGCCAACAACCATTCTCTCGACTACGGGTGGGAAGGAATCACCAACACTCTGGAGACACTTGAAGCCAGCGGACTGGCTCATGTGGGTACATACCGCTCAATCGAAGAGAAGGCCGCTCCCTTCGTTGTCGACATCAAAGGTGTCAAGGTGGCGTTTCTCAACTATACGTCGTATCTCAATGGTCTTGACCCTCCGCAGGAACATGAAGATTACGCGGTCAACACACTCGACGTTGACGCGGTTGGCCGAGAGGCCATGCTTGCCCGGATGTGGGGGGCAGATATAGTCATTGCGCTCCTCCATTACGGCGACGAGTACGAGCGAGAGCCGAGCGAGGCTCAGGTCGAGGTATCCGAGGCGATTCTGTCTCGCGGAGTCGACGTGATACTCGGATCTCATCCTCACGTGGTGCAACCCATCGGTCACTTCTTCGACTTCGCGAGTTGGAGGGTAAATGACAAGTATGTTGTGTATTCGATGGGGAACTTCGTGTCGGCTCAGCGCTGGCGGTACTCTGATAGCGGGATAATCGCGTATGTTCACATCGAGAAGAAGGGTATCAGGGCCTACGTGACAGGGATCAGCTATCTGCCCGTGTATGTACAACGTTCCGTTGGAGCGGACCTGGTGAACTACCGGGTTTTGCCGGTTCTTCCGGGATCGAGTCCCGATACCGACACTGCTCTCGCAACAGCTGATGAGGAACGGATGGCCCAGGTGTGGAACGAGGTGCGTGATGCATTGTACCGGCCGGATGAGGGAATAGCGCCACTCGACCCGCAGGAACTCGGCCTCTGATGCCGCCGGTTTTCCGGTAGTTCTGATAGCATGCTCCGATCATGCTTGAACTGGAGAGAAACAGTCCGATTGACGCCGGCGTCCTGAGCGAGTTCTTCGCCCGTTGTGGTTGGGAAGAACCCGATTCGGCCGCGAAGCTCGAGTGGGCACTTGCCGCTTCGGCGGAGTGGGTGGTCTGCAGGCTCGACGGACAGGTGATCGGGTTTGGCCGGTCGTGCCGTCTGAGCCCCATCGAGCGGGTGTTGTTTGATCTTGTTGTTGACCCGCGTTTCAAGGCCAGTGGGCTCAAGGGCGAAATCGCGCGCCTACTCACGGAGAACGCAGGTGGCCTGGAAGAAGTGTCGGTTTTTGATGAACGTCGGCCGGCCGCTCCTGTTCGTGGGCCGTCCGTAGCTAACGAGCCTGAATCCGGGAAGACGCGGTGGGCTTCCTCTAAGAGCTATCTCGGCAAGAAGGCTATTGTTTCAGGAGGAGAAGAATGACGGAGTATCGAGTCACCTGCATACCGGGCGACGGTATCGGCCCCGAGATCATGGAGGCTGCGAAGACTGCCGTAGCGGCGACCGGAGTGCTCATCGACTGGGTTGATGTCGAAGCCGGCGCCGACGTCATGAGCAAGTACGGTACTCCCCTGCCGGATACGGTGATCGACTCCATCCGAGAGACAAAGGTGGCCCTGAAGGGACCAATCACCACACCGGTCGGCTCGGGGTTCCGCAGCGTCAACGTGGGCTTGAGGAAGGCCCTTGATCTATATGCCAATCTCCGTCCGGCTGTCAGCATCCCCGGTGTGCGTTCACGGTACGAGGGCATCGATCTGGTGATCGTGCGCGAGAACACGGAGGATCTCTATGCCGGCATCGAGCATATGGCGGGCGATGACGCGGCGGAATCCATCAAACTCATAACACGCAAGGGCAGCGAACGCATTGCCCGTTTTGCCTTCGATTATGCACGCCGTGAGGGTCGTCGCAAGGTTACCGCCGTGCACAAGGCGAACATCATGAAGCTGTCTGATGGTCTCTTTCTCGAAGTCGCGCGCCGGGTGGCTGAGGACTATCCCGACATTGAGTTCGAAGATCGGATCGTGGACAACATGTGTATGCAGCTTGTGCAGAAACCGGAGCTGTACGACGTATTGCTCTGCCCCAATCTGTATGGCGACATACTCAGCGACCTATGCGCCGGTCTGGTGGGCGGCCTTGGTGTGGCGCCTGGAGCCAACATCGGAAGGGAGATCGCGGTGTTCGAGCCGGTGCACGGTTCGGCTCCCAAGTACGCCGGGATGGATAAGGCCGATCCCACCGCTCTCATTCTGTCGGCTGTTCTGATGCTCAGCCATCTTGGTGAGCCAAGGGCGGCGCACGCCCTTTTCAAGGGCGTGCGCTCCGTTATCGGTTCGGGCGAGAGGGTCACCTACGATCTGGGCGGCAGCTCGGGCACAAAGGATATGGGTGAGGCCGTCGCCGAAGCGGTGGCCCGGCTGGTTGTGTAAGCGCGGGAGAGGTATCGGTTAGCACCAGGTTAGGCGCCACAGCGACGTGGCACAACGAGGCGTGTCGCTGTGGCTGGCGAGTTTTCCAGCCGTCTCTTCTTACAGGAGGACAATCCTTCCGCGGCCTATGCTGGCCCCAGTCTTATGTGCCCTTGTCCCGCATGTGTCCTTGTCCCGCTCGATCTTGCGGATCGACGGGTTCAGTTGTGGGCGGCGGTCGCAGTCACCTGGGCCAGTGTGTCCTCCACGATGTCCAAGCCTTGAGCCAGGGTGGAGTCCTCGATGGTGAGCGGCGGCAGGAAGCGGATCACGTTGTGGTAGGTGCCTGCTCCAACATTCACCACTCCATTCTCATAGAGCTTGGCCCGGAAAGCTTTGGCGAAATCTCCAGCCGGTTTCTTGCTCTCCGGGTTCTCGACCAGTTCCATGGCGGCCATGGCGCCGATGCCCCTCACGTCCCCTATCACCGTGTACTGTTTTTGCAGAGTCCGGAATCGTGCCCTGATACGATCGCCGATTACCGAGGCGCGTTCGAGCAATCCTTCGCTTTCGATGATGTCGAATACGGCCAACCCGGCTGTGCAGCCTGTGGGATTGCCACCAAAGGTTGTGCCAACTCCACTGGGATGAACGGTGTCCATGAGGTCCTGCCGTCCGGTTACGCCGGCTATGGGGAAGCCCGCTCCCAAGGCTTTTGCGGTGGTGACGAGATCGGCGGCTACGTCCCAGTGCTCCATGCCGAACCACTTGCCGGTCCGGCCGATGCCCGTCTGGATTTCGTCGGCAACGAGAAGGATGCCGTGGTCGTCGCAGATCTTCTTGATCTTGCTCATGTATTCCGGAGGGGGAACGATGAAGCCGCCCTCACCCTGCACCGGCTCGGCGATCACCGCTGCCACGTCGTCGGCATTGACGTGTTTGTCGAAGGCATTTTTCAGGAGGCTGGCGCATTCGCAGCCGCACGAAGGATAAGAGAGGGCCAGGGGACAGCGGTAGCAGTAGGCGTACGGGATGCGGTAGATGTCAGAGGCGTACGGTCCGAAGCCCACCTTGTACGGACTCACCTGGGAAGTCAGGCTGAGAGTCATGTATGTCCGTCCGTGGAAGCCGTCCTCGAAGGCGATGATCGACTTGCGACCGGTAGCGTAACGGGCAATCTTGATGGCGTTCTCAACGGCTTCGGCCCCCGAGTTGACAAAGAATGTGCGCTTTGCGAAGCCGCCAGGAATGTGCTGGTTCAACTTTTCTGCCAGGCGCAGATATGATTCGTAGCCCACGAGTCCAAAGCATGTGTGCGAGTACAGGTCGGCCTGCTCTTTGATAGCTGCTACCACCTTCGGGTGACAATGGCCGACGTTCATCACGCCGATGCCTGCCGCGAAGTCGATGTACTCCCGTCCTTCGACGTCGGTAACGACGGCGTTTCGGGCCTTGGCAATGTAGACAGGCGCAGTGGCGGGGACACCCCGCGGAATGGTCGAAGCTCGGAGGGCGGTGAGTTCGGCGTTGTTCATAGGTCTTCCTCCACTCTGTGCGTGCCGCGCCTGCCGGTTATGGAGGCCGGTTACTACTTGCTATGCCGAGGGTATCACGGCCCTGACCGTGTTGCCTTGCATCAGCCTGTATGTCTAGTAAACTATATAGCTACCGCATTCGATTCCCGAGGAGTGCATCTTGAATAACACCAGCCAGGGCGCTTTCGCCGGTCCTGCCCGGGCGCCACACCGTTCACTCTGGCGCGCGGTCGGAGTAGACCGTGACGACCTGCAAAGGCCGTTGATCGGTATTGCCAATTCGTACAACGAGTTGATTCCCGGCCATATCCATCTCAACACCCTGGCTCAGCAGGTGAAATATGGCGTTTACCAGGGTGGCGGCATACCTCTGGAATTCAACGTCATAGGTGTATGCGACGGTATTGCCATGAACCATGAGGGCATGCACTACTCGCTGGTTTCGCGGGAGGTTGTGGCCGATTCGGTGGAGATAATGGTAAAGGCTCATGCGCTGGATGGGATTGTGCTCGTGGCCAACTGCGACAAGATCGTGCCAGGCATGGTCATGGCTGCGGCCCGGCTGGATATTCCCGCTGTCGTGGTCTCCGGTGGGCCGATGCTGGCCGGAGATTTCCAGGGATCGAAGGTCAGTCTGAGCCAAGTGTTCGAGGGGCTCGGCCGCTACATCAAGGGCGACATGACCGCTGAAGAACTGGATCGTCTGGAAGAATGCGCCTGTCCTACATGTGGGTCGTGCGCCGGGCTATTCACGGCAAACTCCATGAGCTGTGTTACCGAAGCCCTCGGTCTGTCGCTTCCGGGTGACGCGACCATCCCTGCGCCTTTCTCGGCCCGGCTGATACTGGCGCGCCAGAGTGGGGCGGCCGCAGTCGAAGTGGCAAGAAGGGGATTGACGGCTCGACACTTCATTACGCCGGCAAGTGTGAGAAATGCGCTGGCCGTCGATGCTGCGCTGGGTTGCTCAACAAATACCGTGCTGCATGTCATGGCCATCGCCAATGAGGCGCATGTTGAGCTTGAACTCGAGACTTTCAACAAGGTGGCCGATACCACTCCCAACCTGGTCAAGCTGTCCCCCTCGGGCAGCGATCATATGGAAGATCTCTATCGAGCAGGCGGAGTGATGGGCGTAATGAAGCGCCTGGCCGGAGCCGGTCTCATTGACGGCTCTGTTCCCACAGTGGGTGGCGTCGACATGGCTGTGCAGTATGAAGCAGCAGTTATTCTCGACGACGAGGTTATAAGGCCCCTCGACCGGCCATATCGGGAGACCGGTGGGTTGGCCATGCTTTTCGGCAACCTTGCTCCATTTGGAGCGGTGGTGAAAGAATCGGCCGTGGTGCCGCAGATGCTGGTGCACCGAGGACCGGCCCGGGTGTTTGACGACGAGGCCACCTTGATGCAGGCCATCGAGGCAAACGAGATCGGCCCGGGCTCCGTGGTGGTCATCCGCTATGTGGGCCCGAAGGGCGGTCCAGGTATGCCCGAGATGCTCACCCCGACATCGGCACTGGCAGGCGCCGGACTGGGCGAGAGCGTGGCGCTTATCACCGACGGCCGTTTCAGCGGCGCCAGCCGGGGAGCGAGTATCGGGCACGTGGCGCCGGAGG
>CAZOJR010000048.1:0-10462 GCA_964580165.1 uncultured Gaiellales bacterium | reverse complement strand
GGGCATCCTTCCAATACGGCGTGGTGTTCACGCCGCACTCACAGACGACCTACGCCGGCGGTCAGGGACCGGCCCCAGGCGGCGTCGATGCTTTCGCCCGGCTCATGGAGAGAAAGGCGGAGTTCGTGGAGCTGTCGGCATACCGGACGCCCCCACCTGCCGTGACCAAGTGGTCGTACACCACGTCCACACTCGTCGCGGCGGGACAGGCCGGCCAGGAAGCCCCCGCACAGCTGCCGGACGAACTCGGGACGCACGTCCTCGTGGTGATCTACCTGGATAGGTGAGAAAGATGGTCGGGGTGCCGGGATTTGAACCCGGGACCTCATCGTCCCGAACGATGCGCGCTACCAGGCTGCGCTACACCCCGCCGTTAGAAATTAGACACCGCCGGCACTGCCGCCGACGGTCGCCTATTGTATACCATCACCTACGGGTGAACCATGCCGTCACATGTCTCCCTAAGTGGACAGCCACCGCACGCCTCGCCCACTCTGGGTGAGTAATCGGCCCGCTGCAATGCATCGATGACTCCATCGACCTCACGCTCGAGCTGAAATATATCCTCTCGGTTGAAACGGCTGGTTTGAGGCTCCTTTGGTCTTTCCAGGAATACGAAGTCCATCTGCGCCGCGGGGGCGCCGGCCCGGAGCGCAGCCAAGCAATACACGACGGCCTGTGTCGTGTAACTAGAGATCAGATCCGCGGGGCCACGGCCATCTAGCGCGTTTGTCTTGTAATCGATGATATGCCAGCACTCCTCGCCGCGAATAAGCAAATCCATTACGCCCGAGATTGTGAGCTCCCCATGCACGAAGAAGAACGGAACTTCGCGCTCCGCGGCCGGATCCGACAGCCTCTCAATCAAGGGCGAATCCCAGAAGCTCAGAGTCAGGGTCAACGCCCGATGGAGATCAGACGGCGACATATGGGTACCCGTCTCCCGCAACCACTCCCCGGCAGCCACGCGCAACTGCTCTTCGGTCGGTGGTGCACCCCCGGACAGACCCTCCAGCAATGCGTGTACCAACAACCCGATATCCCGACCTGAGTGCCGCTCTTCCTCGTCAAGCAATACACCTCCGAGATCACCGGTCTCCCATCCCATGCTGATTCCGGCGCTCATATTTGTCGCAAGAACGGCACCGGCACCAGCATTTCCCTCAGGTGAGCCGGCGTTTACGCAGCCTGTCTTCGCCGGGGATAGAACCAGGCCCAGCATACGCTCCAGATAGAACCGCCGGGGACATCGCTGATAGGCGGCTATCGCCGAGAAGCTGATGAATCGCGGCGCGCCAATCGACGGACTTGCCTCCATGAACTGTGGGCAGGTAAACTGTGGGAGCGCGACGTCATTGGTTACATTGGGCACAACGGTTGCCACCTTGCCACCTCCCCTCCGCGCCCCAATATCCCTGGACGGCGGCGCAATGCCAGTGATAACCACATCGTGTCCTTCGAGGGTGACACTTGTGCCGTCGACAGGCATTCTGTCGAGCCCGAGTCCCCTCACAATCCGGCCTATTCTGCCGTTTCCGAGGTCATCGGTCTTCGGCCGTGCACCCACCAAGAAGAGCCGGTCCTTTGCCCGTGTCATAGCCACATAGAGAAGTCGCGCGTCTTCTTCTTCATCTTTGACACGCTCGTTCTCAACAATCTCCGCCGCCGGACCCAAGTATAGGTCGCATGACTCGTAGGTGGCATGTCGAGAATTTTTGAGAAATACACCCGCGCGTCCGCTACCGTCGACCACAAACGCAGGTACGCTCCCATGAAAGACGTCTGACCCCAGACCGGCTACCAACACCACGTCGAATTCCAAACCTTTGGCCTGGTGAATAGTCATAACCCTCACCACATCTTCCCCTTCGGCCAGGGTAGGAGCGCTGCCCTCCCGGTCGCTCAAGTCTCCCATCGAGCGAAGAAGACCGACGAATCCCGCCAGATCGGGGCCTTCCAGAGTCTCGAAATCGTCCGCCATACGCATGAGCTTGCGTACGTTCGCGAATCTGCGCCGCCCTTCCGGCGATGACAGCAGGTGCAGGTCGTAGTCGCAGAGACTCATGATCTCGTCGATCAATCCTGCCAAACCCGGCCGCCCCACCCGCTTTCTGAGTGCGGCCAATCGCTCTGTGAAGGTGGTCAGCAGATTAATATCTTCGGCATCCAGATCGCCGCAACAGAGTGTTCTGACTACCTCCCACAAGGACGTCCTCTCTCCGCGTCTTTGACGACCGAGCAGGTAGAGGGCGTCGTCAGACAAACCCACAAGAGGTGAACGCAGAACGCCGACAAGAGCCTGATCATTGTGAGGGTTGACCAAGACGCGTAGCAGCGAGACAACATCGGCTACCTCTTCCAAGGAATAATAGCCCTTGCCTCGTACCACATAGACCTCCACTCCCCGCTCCAAGAGCGCCCGCTGGTATGACTCGACATACGTCTGCGAAGGCAGAAGAACGGCTATTTGACGCGGATGAAAACCCTCATCCTCAACCAGAGCTTGAATTCGGTCGGCCGCCACCACGGATTCCGCGTCCTGCATGGAAATAGGCGACACTTCAGGATTAGTCTCCAGTCGCCGCCCAGCTATCAGAATCTCGACGGCTGGCGACATGCAGGCGCTCTCATGCTCCGGTGATGTCCCCCTCCGGCCGTAAGGCCGGAGGGGGACAAACCGCTCGCCGAAGAAGCTCTCGTGAGAAAAGAGCCGGTTGATGAAATCGAGTATCTCCGAACGGCTGCGATAGTTCACGTCAAGCTGGTAGAGGGTGCCTTCCGGATCTTCCGAAGCACCTGTGACAATTTCGCGCTCTCGTCTTTGGAAAACATCGACGTCCGCCCCGCGGAAAAGATAGATGCTCTGGCGCACATCGCCCACCATCAGCAAGCTGGACGCCCCCAGGCCTTCGAGTATGGAACACTGGAGTTCGTTGGTATCCTGAAATTCGTCTATTAGGATGCGTGACCCCGGCCAGATCGGCCTTGACTCGGGACTCGAGCCTGCCATGGTCACCAGGCTTCGGGCACATAACTCCAGGTCTGCGAAATCCACCACGCCCCGCCCCCTCTTGCGGGTTTCGTATTCGTGATGGAACTCCACGAGCAGCCGGTTCATGGCATCCACCAAGGGTTGTAGCCGTCTCTCGGCCAGGACAAGCCGGTACTGCGTGAGATTCTCTCGAACCGGATCGAAGTACTCCTGTAGAGGCCGGATTCTCCGGCTTGGAAAGAAGTCCATGGTTTCGCTGAGCGAGGCTTCACGGACGGCCGGTGCCATCGGCCGCTCAAGCCAGGCAAGACAGTTCTGGAGTTTATCCACGTCAGCTCTGAGAGACGCCGTCGGACGCGCCTGGCTCGATGCCGATAGGGCTCTCCGAACTGCATCCACAAGTCTGCATCGGGCGGACTCCTCATTCGTGATCGAACCTACGTCCGCAACCGAGCCAACATGTATCTGTGGCAACTCCCGGCCCATGCCGCGCAACCGGTCATAGAGCGCCACCGCCTCCGTCCGCATGTTCTCACCGCCGCAAGCGAAGACCTCGAGCTCCGCCTCGCCGGCTTCGGCGATCACAGACTCCCAAGCCTGCTGACAGGCTTCTATCTTGATGAGTCCGGCCGCATCTGCTTCCAGTACGTTGCAGGCAGGATCGACTCCCGCCTCGAGCGCCCGTTCCTTTATGAGGCGCCGGCACAGACTGTGAATGGTGCCGACCGTGGCGGCGTCCAACGACCAGGCAAGGTCATGCCGGCCCAGTCTATGAAGCTCCGAGCGGATGCGACCCACCAACTCCGCAGCCGCCTTGCGCGTGAAAGTCACAGCGATCATTCGCTCCGGCGGAGTACCTTCGTCAACCAAAGCGTGCACAAAGTAGGCCACCAGGAGTCGGGTCTTGCCGCTGCCCGCGCCGGCCGAGACAAGGATGCGCGGATGCGAATCGAGAATGACCGGCTTCTGCTCCTTGGAGAGATCCATCGCTTCAGTGGAATTCACGGCCGGTATCCTTCTCTCCGAGCGCGGCACAGTGGCCCGAGTGCGCACCACTGAGGACATTGTCCCTCGGTTCGAGGCATGATGACGCCCTCCCGCATGCCGGCGGCCGCCTGCCGAGCAGTCTCACGTGCCGTATCAAAAAGCTCTTTCATCTCTTCCTCGGCTAAGACGCGGCATGTTGATCCTACTGAGCCAAGCAAGTGTTCACCATCCTGGAGCACTACTCCCGAACGCTTCTTGTGCAACAGTGAGACATAGGCCCCTCCGATGATCGCAGCCTCCGGCCGCTCCGCGGCCAGGGCCATCATGTAAAGAGGAAGTTGAAGGCCCGCGCCGGTTCCAATCGATACGGCAGATGGAATGGAGCGGCTCTTGTAATCAAGAACGAACAATCCATGTTGGTCCGGAGTCACGTCTACCCGGTCAATCCGTCCTTGAATCTTGACCCCTCCAACATCTACTCCCCGGCCGCCACCAACCCACATCTCCGTCTCGAGCAGGGTTAGAGCACCGGCAGCCGATGCCTCCATGTCAAACAGATTCCGCGCCATCCGCTTCAGCCGCCAGCCGGCAAGACGCCGCTCCGCGGGCGTTCCGGGTACCCGGCCGCTTTCCAAGAGGCGGTCGACAATCTCAAAAGCCTGCCGCTCGGCCACACCGACACCTTCGGGACGCAGCGGCAGCAGGCCCGCCGCCGCCAGAGCGGAGTACGTCACACAGAGAGCGCTGTGCATCAACTCCCCAAGCGCACGACCATCGAGCTCCGTGTCCATAGTCTCGACCGCAATGACCCTCTCCACAAACCAGCGAAAGGGACAATCGGCGTATGTCTCCAAAGCAGACGGGCTGAAGTACTCCGCTCCACGAAGTTCGGCAAGAACAGCGGGGTTGGTCAGCCGGCAAGGTGTACGCTCCGCGATGCTCAGTGCAGCCCAATCTCCAGACGGCGATATGGACGGGTGCGGGGTGTGCCCAAGGGCGGCGCATCCCCGCAGATAGTGACGAAATGATGGAGCATCTTGAGGCGAGAATACCTGGTCTGCCAAGGTACGGCCGATGTGATCTGAAAGACCAGCTCCCAGCAGATCCTTTGCCGCATGCCAATAGTGAGACGGCATGCTCTCGGAGCCATCGTCTTCAGCATCGCGCGCGCTGAGAAGGAGCAACCGCCAGGGACGGGAGATGGCACTTGCGAAGAGGGCGGCTTCCTGGTTGACCTCGGCCGGCAGAAGCCCGCCGCTCAGTTGGTCGATCTGCATCCTCTGCGGCCTGGTCAGCAGAGAAGGCGTCTCAGGGCGTCCCGGAAACTCCCCCTCAACCAGACCCAGAACGATCACCGCTTCAAACCGGCGGGCGCGTGCTCTCTGCACACTGACGATCTGGACCGTATCCCCACTGTCAAGTCTGCCCGCCGGAACCGCAGCCCGGTCGAGCGAGCGTAGAACCAGGCCCACGTCAAGCCATTCCGTCTCGCCGGAGGCGGGCTTAGCGCCGTTACAACCGTCGCCGTCACGACCGTCTCCGTCACGACCAGAGCCATCACGACCGTCGCCCGAGGTTAGAGACATCATGGACTCAAACGCCGCCCGCAGTGTGCGAAAAGCACAGATATCTTCTTCGATCATGCCATCGCCGGGGACAGCATCTCGCAAGCCCGCCATTAACATCCGCTCGGCCCAACCGGCAGCTTCGGCCGGATCAAATCGCGGCGCGACCCCGCTGGCAACAGCCACCTGCTTATCGCCTGCTCCAACCATTGCCCAAATACCTGCGATCGATCCGATCCCCATGGTGGTAGCCAAGCAGGCCAGAGCATGTGCACCCCGAGAGAACCCCCTCCGGTAGGCCAGTTCAAGATCCGCAACCGCTTCTGAAGAGATTCCACTGTATGGACTGCGCAGATATGCGAGAAGAGATTCGGCGTCATCAAGTGCCACCCCCCTGAGCGCGCAGAGAAATGCATAGCCGAGACCAGTCTCCCGGAGCATGCATCGATCATCCACAGAATACGGGATGCCGCACGAACTGAAGACCTGGCCCAGCAGCCTGCTCCACTGCCGTATATGCCGCACAACGACCCCGATCTCTCGCGGCCGTAAACCCGACCGGAACAATCCCGCAATCTGCTCCGCGGCAAGTTCCGCCTCGATCCTCCGCCCGGCTGAAAGAAGAAATCGCACCCCCCTGCCACACTCGAATGCCGGAGGGGCTTCGGGGCGTGGCCCCACACTCATGAAATGGCGCTCCAAGTAGGCAATAGCCGGTGAATTGTATGCCCGGGCGGGGGTGGTCACCTCTATCACCTTTGCGGCCCTCGCTTCCCACCAACTGATCTCGGCGGAAGTAGCAAGATTCACCGGGCGCGAACGATCATGGGTAAACACTACCAAGACCTCTACGCCGCGCGACAACTCCTCAACGAGAGCACGTTGCACCGGCGTAAACGAGGTGAAGCCGTAGAACGCCACCGGTCTGGTCCAGTCTTTCAAGCTTGAAACCGCCTCGCGAGCGGCCGATGGCCGGTCGCTCAGACCCAGCGCGGCATATATCTGCGCCTGGGTCACTATCAACCTGCGCAGATCGCCTGACAGCGCCGACGCTTCCGGCGAGACCGAGGCCCACCGGTCAAGAACGCGATCGACAGTCTCGGGAGTCCTGCCACTGTCGGCAAACTGGTCCAGCAACGCCGCGAGCGCAGTGCTAACTCCGGGAAGCTGCGCGGATGATTCGAGAGCATCCAGAGGAGTGTCACGCAGGAGGCGCGCCGCGATCAGCGCGCGCTCGAAATCGGTCGCGTAGCGGGGAGAGCGCTTCAACACAAGACGCACCAAACCATCGAGAGTGACGGCAGGCGACTGCCCGACCAGCCCCCCGGCGCGGCGACCCATCTCTCTCGTCAACTCCCCGGCGTCGGGCACGGTGGGCGCCACCAATAGAGGTCGCTCAGAGAGTCTCTCCCTCCACCAATCGAGCACGACACCCATCTTGCCGGAGTTGGCCGGCCCGAGAACTAGTGTCAGCTTGGTGGAGAGCGATAAGTTCATGTCTCCGGCTATTGTAGAACCCGGTCTGGACAGATGCTGACTCTTACGACCCTTCTGCGCTAGTCTTAGCGCATGAGCAGCGACAAAGACAAACTCATACGCCAACTGTCTCTTCTTTCGTTTCTTCTGAGCCGTTCGCGCCCATTCACGGCACGAGAAATCCAGGAGTCGGTGGAAGGTTATGCCGAGATGAGCGACGAAACCTTCACCCGCCGCTTTCACGGTGATCGTGCCGATTTGGCAAAGATCGGTGTGGACATCACGGTTCTGAGCGGCGCGGAAGCCGGCCAGACCACAGATGCTCAGCAACTGTACTTCCTGTCTCAAGAGGATTTCAGACTTCCCGCCGTGGACTTTACCCCGGCTGAATTGCGCGCTCTCTCATTGTCGCTCGCTGCGTTGGACGGTCGCTTCGCCTACGCCCGACCCCTCCGGCTGGCCCTCACAGCGATCCTGCGGGGGCAGAACGACGGTGCACTCTCCGAACTGGAGCAGCTACCCATCGCCTTAGCTCCTGATGAAGACGCCCGCCGCGTCGGGAAACAGCTCTCCCGGCTGGAGGAAGCCGTCACGCGCGGGAAAACGATCTGCTTCTCATACCCCATCCAAGAAGGGAGTCTCCCGGAGCGTACTCTTGATTCCTACGGTCTCTTTCTCATCCAAAGCCACTGGTACGTGGTGGGCTACGACCATGATCGCGCTGCCATACGCACGTTCCGGGTCACCCGGATACGGGGACCGGTGCGGTTTTTGACCGGCAAGACACGTGACTTCACCGTCCCCTCAGACTACGATCCCAGAGACTACGGTGCCCGCCCTCCCTGGATGTTGGGCCCGGTTAGAGGAACAGCGACTGTCAGAGTCGGAGACGATCTGGCCTGGTGGGTACAACGGCTTGAGCCACACATTGTCCGGCAGGCAGACGATACCGATGGATGCTGCCGGTTTACCATGGCGTACTCGGATGAACTGATCCTTCTGTCGTGGGTGGTAGGCCTCGGCGGCTGTGGGGAGCTGATCGAGCCCCCCGCGCTTCGCGGGAAGTTGAGGGAACTGCTAACGGTCATCTTTAGGAACCATCAGAATCCACCGGCAGCCTGTCATAGGATCGAACCGATGGTAGATAGCGCCAATACCACCAGATCCCCCTCCGTCGCGCACGTCCCCGAACCGGAGGATGAAAGTGCTCCCGTGGCACCGGAGCACTTGGCACGCGCCATGACCCTCCTCTACTACCTGGTCGACGAGCGCCGGCCGGACTTCTTCACTTGGGCGACCTTGGAAAACGATCTCGGCCTCACCCAAAAGGAGATCGAAACAGACCTCTCCCTCATCAATCTCGTGAACTACGGGGGAGGCACTTACGTACTCAGCGCGGAGGCGGGGCCTGACGGAGTCTCGGTCGTGCGAGATGTCATGGCAGACACATTCTCCCAGCCCGCCCGTCTTTCGCCCGTCATGGCCAGCGCCCTCCTACTTGCGCTCGACCTCATGGGCAATGCCTTCTCCGTGGAAGGACTCGATTCACTTGCATCCGTCCGCGAAAAAGTCCAGACTTTGATAGGCACGAAGAACCCCGAGGGCGCCGTCACTGTCGACGAACTGTTGTCACCCGATCCGATAGTCGTGGGTGTCCTCAACCATGCTATCCGCGACCGCATTGTGGTCGAACTGGACTACTTCACCGCTACCCGGCAGGAGTTGAACAGGCGTCTAGTGGAGCCGTACCTGCTCTTCCGATCACCAGATGGGTGGTATCTGGAGGCATACTGCCTCAGAGCGCAGGCACAGAGAACCTTCAAGCTAAGTCGCATCAAGGTCGCTGAGGCTACGGACAAGACCTTTGTTCCCCGGCCCGAAGTAGACTTGATTCTATCCCGCAGAGGACAAGCGTTTGTTCCCAACGAGATGGCAGCATGGGCTGTTGTGAGATTCCACCCACGTTGGCGCACCTATCTCGAGGATTCCGGCATGGAATGTGTTGCCTGCGACGACGGCCGTCTCGAGGTGCGGATGCCATACGCGGATGAGCGTTGGCTGGCGCAGGAGGTTCTTCGCTTTCTGGGCGACGCCGTGCTGGAACAACCCATGCCGGCGCGGCAGAGAGTGCGCGACTTGGCGAAGGTGCTCCTCGTCCGCTACGGGAGCGACAATCCTGCTTCGCCCTCCGCCTCCGCTGCGGTTGGTGAATCGTGAAGGCCCTGTTTCGCTGGCTGGCTGGCTCGATAGCCTTCTATCTGGCCCTCTACCTCGTCGATTCTCTCATCTCTCCCCGATTCCACGTCGGAGCAGTCTGGGCCGCCGTACTCATCGCTTTGATCCTGGGAATGCTGAACAGTCCCATCCGGCCTCTACAGCAAATTAAGAAGAAGCCGGCCTACGCACTCGGCATAAGCGTGCTCACCGTCTTGATCAACGCCCTGATTCTTCAGATCTTCGTCTGGGCAGGAGAATCGTTGTCAGCAACCAGCGTAGCTTGGGTGTTCGTTACGGCCGCTTTCATCACCCTGTTGAGCGGCGCCATCAACTGGTTGATAGGCTTCAAGAAGAAGGAGAAACCGGGAGCAGCCGCACGCGAAAAGAGGACCGCCCGCGCCTCCGCCGGGCGTGATGCCGCGAATTCGCCGCCCACGCGCACTGGCTAATCGTGAATTCAAAGCCCCCGCACGCTAAACGGCCGCGAATTCATTTCGAAACGAGTCCTTAGTCGGCCACCGGCATTTCATAGCCGCGCGATTGCACCAGCAAACGGAAGTCGTGGGGGTTGCTGGCCACCATGTAAGCGTCTTCCAGGCTCACCATGCCCCGCTCGAATAAACCGAGCAAGCTCTGGTCGAATGTCTGCATGCCGTAGTAGTCGCCCTCTTGTATGGCGGTGTGAATCTGGTGTGTCTGCGCGGGGTCGAGGATGAGATCACGTATGCGCCCGGTGACTGCCATGGCCTCTACCGCGGGGATCCGGCCCTTCCCATCCGATCGCACCAGCAGCCGCTGCGAGATGATCCCCCGCAACGATCCCGCCAGCATAATCCGCACCTGCTTCTGCTGATACAAAGGGAAGAAGTCAATAATGCGATTGACTGTCTCGGTCGCATCGATGGTGTGAAGAGTGCTGAGTACAAAATGGCCGGTCTGCGCCGCGCTTAGAGCCGTCCGCACCGTTTCCTGATCACGCATTTCACCGATCAGGATGATGTCCGGATCTTGCCGGAGCACATACTTGAGCGCGGTTCCGTAGTTTTCCGTATCGAGTCCCACTTCGCGTTGGTTGATTATGCATAGCTGATCGCGGTGCAGGATCTCGATGGGATCCTCGATGGTGACAATATGCCTGCGCCGGTGACGATTGATGTGATCGATCATGGCAGCGAGAGTGGTGGTCTTGCCGGATCCGGTAGTGCCGGTAACCAGCACCATTCCT
>CAZOJR010000047.1:0-10463 GCA_964580165.1 uncultured Gaiellales bacterium | reverse complement strand
GTGTGGTCCCCGGAATTCTGTCATTGGGGTGAAAAAGGAGCTTGTTCTCGAACGATTCTTGACTCAGTTGCCGGTGCGTTTCGAAGTGGCCGATGGTGACGTGTGGCTCGAAGGGGTGGTCGTGGACATTGGTTCCGACGGTCATGCCCTTTGCATTGAGCCCTTCGAAGTGGGCCCCGGTTCCTAGGAATGGGAGTCTCCAAATCCGGTGGTGCCTCCTTCCTTCGGGCGCTACAGCGAACCGCTTAGATCATGGAAGACAAGACCGGTTGGCAGCTTCGGGTAGAAGAATGTAGCCTTTTGCGGCATACGCTCTCCGCCGAATGCAACTTGGCGGATCTGGTCGAGGCGCGTGGGGTTCATGAATAGTCCGGCTTGGAACTCACCAGACTCCAGCCTTGCGAAAGCCTCCGAGGGATCTTTGAAGAAGGTCACATGTTTTTCTGCTGCCATGTCGGCGGGTGAGATGCCGAGAGCTCTTTCCAAGACGAGAGCCTGCAAAATGGTGACGTCGAGTTCCTGGTAGGCGGCGCTGTGATACGGCTCGGCCTTACGGACCGCCGCTGTATCCTCCAACTGCAGACCGTAGGCTGCATCAAAACCGGGACCCCAGAGGCCGAACGCGCTCCGGGGATGTTCGGCCAGATAGATGGTGATGGCAGACTGGGCTACGGCCGCCGCAGGTGGGTAGCCGCCGGAAGTCAGACGTTCCACCGCGAACGTCCCGGTGAGTGACCTGGGCAAATTGGCCACGGCTTCCGGAGCAAGGCCGGCCAGCAACCGATGGGTGCCGTAGATGGTAAGTCCCGGGTCGGCCATGTTGCAGAAGTAGGCGAGCGCGTAGTCGTATGCCCGGGGCGCAGGTCGTGTTGATGCATCATCGTGTGAAGCAGGGCTGCCCAGATCACTGTCCTCGTTGCTCGTCTCGTCTCGACGGTACTTCTGGTAGCGTAGGGCCGTTTCGTATCGATGATGGCCGTCGGCGATGACAAAGCGAGACGCAGCCAGATTCATCCCCACCAAGCGAAGCAGGTCGGGGTTGGCGGTAGGCCACAGCTTCGTCGTTGTGCCTGCCTGATCGGTTATCGTGGCATCCGGCGGTTTGGTTTCAATGCTGGTCTTCCATGCGGACGTGATCTCGTCACCGGGTAGGTCGTAGAGCAAGAAAACCGGACTGAGGCTCATCGCGGTTGCCATCATAAGACGGTAGCGGTCCTCTTTAGGCCCGGAGAGGGTGTGCTCATGCGGGAACACTACGCCCTCGTCGAATTCGCGAAGGCGCATGGCGGCCAGGAATCCGTGGCGCACACTTGCCCGGCCATCCGGACCGATGAAACTCTCTTCTACAAAAGTGATCGAGGGCTCAAGATCGCGCACAAGGATACCGGTCGTCTTCCAATCGGCTAACTGAGCCGCGGCGCGAGTGTATTGGTTGTCATGCTCGCTGTCGCTGGGAGTGGCCATGCCGAGGTCGACCCGGACCACGTTGTAGCGGCTGTTTGCATAGAGATGGGACTGTAGGTCTGGCCCGATGATGTCGTAGGGAGGGGCAACCAGCCGGGACAGTCCGCCGGCGGTATGAGCGTAACGCCACGCACGGAACGGGACCACGGTCTCCACGCGGTTCTCCTCGATTGGGGATTAGACACGGTTCAGCTATCGAATAATAACACCAGGGTTTGCTGGCGGGCTCAGGCTGATACCTGTCTATATTACAGGGTGGTTTGGGGTAATCTTGTACCAGCGATCTGACAAGCCGCCGGGATTATTGGGTGTCAAAAGGGAGGTGCGCTCATGGGTTTGATGGATAAACTCACTGCGGGGATAGAGCGAATAGCCGAAGAGACCGACAAAGCCATCGACAAGGGTAAGACCAAGGCCGGCGAACTCCAGATCGAGATGCAGATGGACGGCCTGGCTAAGAAACTCGGTTATCTGGTCTTCGACTTCTATCGAGGCCGGGAGGTTGATCAGGCTCTCAGGCAGAAGTACCTCGACGATCTAAGTCGGCACGAGGATCGTCTGCTTCAACTCAAAGCCGAGGTGGCAGCGAGAACCGAGAGTCGCACCGAAGCCGCCGGACCCGGCGATCAGTGGGCGCCGCAGACCGGAGAGTCCGCGCCCGGTGCTACAGGAACTGCCGGGGGCGCAGCCGTGGATTTGAATGAACCTTACACCGCCGGAGCGGCGACCGCCGACGCAGCACCCGCCGCTGCGGGCGAGGACACACCGGCCTCGGGGACATAGGACGACGGTGGGCGAAGTAATGACCGGTAAATCCGGTGATCTAGACTACGCCGGGTTTTTGGCGCTGCTGGCCGGGAACGCCGGCCTGCGGGAGCGGCTGACGGCTGGAGAGCAGCTGCAGATAGAGACACCCTTTGTCTACCCGGGACGGCGCGAGCCTGTAACGGCCAGCTTGGTCCTAGCGCCCGTGCCGGACGATCAATTGCCTGATGAACGACCGCCCGGCACGGCAATGATCCGTATCAGCGATGGCGGTGGTCTCATCAAATGCCTGGCTGACCAGGGCATGGATCTCGAGGTCGACATGGTCTTGAGCAGGACCGTGTTTCATGCCGTGAGGCAGCTTCAAGACGCAGGTATTACCAAAGGACAGGTGCATCTGGACGTTCCGGTAGACAAGGTCGCTGAAGGTCTCTGGCGTTTCTTGCAGCTCATATCCGAAGTCGCTGGTCTCCGGCACGCTAAGTACAAGGATGCGTTGCTGCAACTCGAACGGCGCCGAACCTCGGAGTCCGGCTCCGTAGGATGGCGCCCGACCTAGCCGATGGTCGTGTAGGTCTCGAAGGCGGGCGGGTTTTCGAGGTGCCGTTTAACCGCGCACATCTCGGCCGCGCGGACGATGGCGTCCCGATATTTGGGCGGGAAACCGGCGGGTAGCTTGATCTCAAGCGAGATCTTCTCAACAGTCTTGCCGTCCGGATCGAGCTCTTGATGGAGCAGGATGCCCGCTCCTTCGGTGGGTAAGCCACGTTCCTGCAGGAATCTCAAGACGTATATGCCAGCGCAGGTCCCGATGGACGCCAAGAAGAGATGAAACGGTGCTGGGCCGCTTCCGTCACCACCCGATTCGGGGGATTGGTCGGTCTCGATGACAAAATCCTCATACCGGGCGAAGACCTTCTTGTTGCCGGGGAAGTAGATCTCCATGTCCATAAGCGCTCCTTGCCGATTCCTGCCGATGCTTGGTGTGCAGAGAATACCGCAGAGGGATGTTACCGTGGCGAGGATAATCGCCGACGCGCGCTCCTCAGCGACTCGAGGGTTCGATTCTCTCAGTCTGCGCCTTCCGGACGAGATCGTAATCCGTGGATGAAGGAGTGGCGGTCTGCATCTGAGCCAGAGCCTCGAGCATCTGGGCAAATCCTTCTTCGATGGCGAGCGAGAGATATGTCGACTGAGGACGGTCGAGTACCGCCGGTTGTTCGAAGCTGCATTCCGGGCACCACAGACGGACGTACCAGATCGAGTCGTCTTCTGACTGCCAATCGGAGGCTTGGATGAGTGGTGATCCGCACTCCCGGCAGAAGATATGGGGTGCGAAGGTGCGGGGAGCGGGGTTATCCATGTGTTCTTTCATAGGACGGTTATCGACCACGAGGGCGTGGAAGTTTAGGATGCCGTCGGGCCGCAGACTGGATTCCAAACCCGGGTGTATTTCAAACCGCCGCGGTAGCGGGTAGCGGCAGGTCCGCGTGTTCGATGGTTGGATGTAGTTCCGTGGCACGACTCGAAACGCGTAGTCGTTCAATGCGTATGCGGTTTCCCGGCCTGTGGGTGCCGAAGTCGAAGTCTTGGCTGAGCAATCCTGATTGATAGAGACCGGAGTAAACGTCGAAGGCGATCGTGCGTATCTCCCGCAGGCTCACCTCTCCATCGAATATTGGGCGAACCAGAGCGTGCGCCTGCACGAGGAACTCCGGTGGCAGGCCGGCCGGAACACTGCCGGCCTGCCACCGCGTGTGCTTGAAGGAGAAGCCGTCGAAGATGGCTATGCCAACACCGTGGTCCCTTTGGACTTGACAGGCCGTCTTATTCTCTGCGGTCAATGTCCAATCGGCTATTTCGTAATCCCACACACCGCACATCGCAGTGCGCGTAATGAGCGCAACAATACCTGCAAACTCCCTATCGGGAGCGTGCTCTGCCACATAATCCAGAAGCTGTCCCGAACCGGTTCCGGTAATGAGTCCATCCCGGCTCGCCACGAGCTTGCAGTGGCCGTCGACATAGTATCCGGCTCGGAACCACTTCCTGGTGTCACTGACCAGCGCCACCCCGTCTGTTGCGGGTAGAGCGAGAATCAGTGTCATCGATCTCCCTCTTTCTACAGGCGATGCTTCAAGTAGACTAGTTTGAGCTGCGTGTAAGCATCCGAGCCTATAACGCCGCCTTCCTTGGCCAGGCCGCTCTCCTTGTAGCCGCCCCAAGGAGTTTCCGGTGACAGGTTCATATGCTGGTTGATCCAGACAGTACCGGCCTGCAGATCATTTACGAGTTTGAGGCCGCGTGCGTAGTCCTTGGTCCAAACCGAAGCGCACAGACCGAAGACCGTGTCGTTAGCCTTCTCCAGAACTTCCTCGTCTGTAGAAAACTTGTGGATGCCTATGACCGGGCCGAAGA
This sequence comes from uncultured Gaiellales bacterium, assembly GCA_964580165.1. Taxonomy (GTDB): domain Bacteria; phylum Actinomycetota; class Thermoleophilia; order RBG-16-64-13; family RBG-16-64-13; genus RBG-16-64-13. The sequence goes on along the minus strand of CAZOJR010000047.1, from coordinate 5,816 downwards.
CCTCTTCGCGGGAAATCGTCATGTCCTGGGTCATATCGGTGAACACGGTCGGCATGACAAAGGAACCTTTGTCGAGAGGAGGTGCGGTTGGCCGTTCACCGCCGAGTGCGAGAGTCGCACCCTGGTCAATGGCGGACTTGATGTAGGCTTCTACCTGGTCTCTGTGGTCCATACTCACAACCGGGCCCATCGTGGTAGCGCTGTCGGAAGGATCGCCCACCTTGATCTTCTTGGCGGCTGCGACGTATGCGTCGACGAACCTGTCGTACACTTTCTCCTGCACATAGACCCGAGAGGGCTGAGCGCAGTTCTGGCCGACATTCTCGAAAGCTATGTTGCACAGTTCCTGGGCGTCGGCTTCGATATCGGCGTCTTCGAGCACGATCGCGGGGTTCTTGCCACCTAGCTCCATGATGAGAGTCTTCACGGTCTGGCTGGAAGCCGCAATGATGGCCTTGCCGACCTCAGAACTGCCCGTGAAACTGATGAGATCAACGCCCGGGTGTGATGACAGAGCCTCGCCTATGATTCCACCCGGTCCGGTGATGATGTTGACCAGTCCAGGAGGCAGATCCAGTTCGGCCAGTATCTCCGCCCATTTCAGGCCGATCCCTGAGTTTATGCTGGGGGGCTTCACCACGCACGTATTACCGGTTGCGAGGCAATACCCGATTTTCTGAGCGATCATGAGAGAGGGTACATTCCAGGGGGTAATGAGAGCGCACACACCAACCGGCTCGCGCTGCATGTAGGCGACGGTATTAGGCGCAGAGCCGGGACCGTCATCCTTGCTTGGCGTTAGCGGGAGAACACAGCCCATGTGAGTCCTGGCGCCGGCTGCCGCGAGTTCCAACTGAGCAGCCGATGTGCTGACCATGATGGGGGCGACGAATTGGGTAGCGCCGTGCTCCAGTAGCTCCAATCTGGCAAGTTCCTCGGTATGCGCTCTCACAGCATCCGCGATCTGTACGACAACGGCCGAACGCTCCGCCTGGCTCTTCTTCGACCAGGCCGGGAGAGCCTTGCGGGCGGCCGCTACAGCTTTATCTACCTCGGGCAGACCTGCCAAAGGAACCTCAGCGACTATGTCCCCATTTGCTGGATTATGCGTTTGGAAGGTCTTTCCTGACTCTGCATCGACCCACTCGCCGCCGATCCACATCTTGTACTTTTCCATTGTTTCTTTCCTCGCATTGTGTCTGTTTGTGCCACCGGGATCAGGAGTCTCACATGGCTGTTCGTCTACTCAGCCGTTCGTCTACGCAGTCCGAGCTGCGGGTTGCTTCAGAAGGTTCTCCCACAGGGTGTGTGGTGCCCCTGCCAGGTCGATCCAAAGATGCTTTTGCATGGTGTATTCATCCAGAGAGAGAATGGAGTTCTCTTTGGACCACCCGGACTCTTTGCAGCCTCCCCACGGGATCTCAAATACGATGGCCAGATGCTGATTGACCCAGACAGTGCCTGTCTTGATCTGCTCTGCCATAACCAAGCCCAGGCGGACGTCCCTGGTCCACACTGAGGCACAGAGTCCAAAACGGCTATCGTTGGTGAGGTTCACCGCTTCATCCGGAGTCTTGATGGGTGTTATCCCAACGACCGGCCCGAAGATCTCCTCCTGCATGAATTCCGACCTGGGATCACAGTCGGCGAAGATTGTGGGAGATACAAAGCAGCCATCGCGGGTCTCTGGTATGTCCGGCCTCGTCCCGCCTAGGAGAAGCCGCGCCCCAGATTGCTTCGCTCCCTCGATGAATCCCTCGATACGGTCCCGGTGTCCCGCGTAGGCTACCGGGCCGATCATGGTTTCTGGATTCAATGGATCGCCGACGCGCAGCTTCGCAGCGGCCGCGACGAATCGCTCGATAAACTCTTCGTAAATGGCTTCCTGGATGAAGAACCGGCTGCACGAGCCACAGTTCTGCCCCGAATTGAAGAACGATCCCCACACCGCGCCTTCAATCGCGGCGTCTACATCTGCATCCGCGAGTACAATAAAGGCATTCTTGCCTCCAAGTTCGCAGGCCACCGGCTTCACAGCCACGCTCGCGAGATTCATGATGCGTTTGCCGGTTTCCGAATCGCCGGTGAAGTTGATCTTCGCGACCTTGGGGTGGCTTACCAGGGCTTCGCCAATGGTGCTTCCGGGTCCGGTCACGATGTTGAGCACGCCAGCCGGTATTCCCACCTCCACGGCGAACTCAGCCAGTCGAAGGACTGTGAGCGGCGCGCAAGATGGTGGCTTGAGAACGCAGGTGTTGCCGGTAATCAATGCCGGGGCAATCTTGGCAACAGCTGTCACCAACGGGAAGTTCCAAGGTGTGATGAGCCCGAGAACGCCGAGGGGCTCGCGCACGGTCATCACTCGCGACGACGGGCCGGCTGGCAACGTGACGCCGCAGAGGGCCCGTCCGACGCTGGCGTGGAACTCGAGCATATCGGCGGCGGTAGGAATATCGAACTTGCCTGTCTTGAACACAGGCCCGCCGTATTGCATGGTTTCCAGCTGGACGAGTTCGTCATAATTGTCCCGGATACGGCCAGCTAGTGCGCAGAGGAGCTTGCCTCGGTCCATGATATGGGTGGCCGCCCAAGCTCGTTGAGTTCTTGCAGCAGCTTCGACCGCCCTATCGAGATCCGCCACATTCGCCTTAGGCACCACGGCGATTACCTGGCCATTCGCGGGATTCACGACCTGCGTCGTCCCGCCCGCCCCCTCTACGAGCTTTCCGTCAACGAGCATCCTGTACGTGTGATCCATGAGGACGCCTTTCTTAAGACTCTCCTGAAAAGCCGAAACGCTAAGCCTGGTTTATGACCACCATCTTGAGGTCGGTGAATTCCTCGAGGCCGGCCATCGAACCGTCCTTGCCAACCCCGCTCTGCTTGACGTTGCCGCCCCATGGCAACTCGGGCACTTGAGTTCTGGGCATGTTGATGTAGACGCTATCTACGCGCAGTTGCTCGGTGAACCGGAGAGCTTTCGCGACATCCTTTGTCCAGACGCCCGCCACGAGACCGTATTCCGAATCGTTGGCCAAGTCGATCACCTCTTCTTCAGATGAGAACTTCAAGATCGGAGCCGCCGGCCCGAAGATCTCTTCTCTTGCGATCGTCATGTCATGCGTAACGTCGGCGATAACTGTGGGCTGAAGGAAATAGCCCTTGTCGGCCGCTCTCTTGCCGCCCAGAACAATACGTGCACCTTCATCGATTGCCGACTGTATGAGATGCTCCACCCTCTCCATTTGCTGCTTGTTAGCCATGGGGCCCATGGTGGTGCGCTCATCCTCCGGGTCGCCCACCACAATCTTCTCTGCCGTGGCTGCGAAGGTCTCGACGAACTGCTCGTACACCTTCTCGTGGACGTAATACCTTCCTGGGGTGGAGCAATTCTGAGAGGTATTTCCGAAGTGCCTCTGAGCTTGCCAGGTGGCGGCCAGAGAAACATCCGCATCCTCACAGACGATGACCGGGTTGTTACCGCCGAGTTCCATGACCGACTTCTTGGCCGTCTGGCTCGCGACCCGCATGATTTCCTCGCCGGTCTCGCTGCTGCCGGTGAACCGGATCATGTCGACGCCGGGATGAGCGGCCAGCGCTTCTCCCACTGAGCCTCCTGGCCCGGTGACCAGGTTCATCACTCCCGGAGGCAGCCCAAGGCTTTCCATGACCTCAGTAAACTTGACACCCAAGAGAGAGTTGACGCTCGCCGGTTTGAGCACGACTGTGTTGCCGGTCACCAAAGCGGGCGTTACCATGGCGGACATCATCAAGAGAGGGACGTTCCAGGGGGTGATAACCGCGCAGACGCCGAGCGGCACTCGCTGTAAGTAACACGTGGCATTGGGGAGGGCATTAAGAACCTGCCCTGTCAGCGCGCGGCTAATGGATACGGTAAACTCCACTTGATCAGATGCACCCACTATGAAGCCTCGAGCTACCTGTATAGGAGTACCGTGCTCTCGCACTTCCAGCGCAATTAACTCTTCTGCCGCCTCCCTGATCGCCGCAGCCATCGGGTAGATCAGCTTCGCTCTCTCCGACTGTGCCAGCCTCGACCATGCGGGGAAGGCCTCTGCCGCCGCCCGCACTGCTTTGTCGACATCGGACGGTCCGCCAAGAGCCGCCTCGCCGAGTTTCTCTTCGGTGGCCGGGTTTAATACAGGGAAGGTTTGGCCTGATTCCGCCTCCACCCATTTGCCACCAATAAACAACTTACGTGCCTCCACGCCTGCCTCCCGTGAACCTAGCCGTGCATGCCGATAACCGGATTATTTGTAGTATTTGTAGCAGAGCATCTGGTACATTACAAGTTGAGCAGAATACCGTTCAGCACACGGAATGCAGAGCCACCACGACGCTGGACTCACATAGTTGGGGGTAGAGTGTCAGTAGCTTCAGAGAGGCTTGGTTGCTCTGTTCTCCGAAAGCCTCTTCCGGCCTAGACATCCAGTCACGTCAATGCCCATGCCAAGCTCCCTCGGTAGCTGCGAAGACACGTTATGAGGGCCGGGTATGCGATCGCCGCTTTGCCTATTGGCGTTGAACCAGATAACGTTGACGGGGCTTCCCATAGGTTGATGAGAAGTCATCTTTGAGTCACCTATTTCCGTGAGGTTCGCCAGTCGGTGCAAGGCCGAAAGAAAAAGTTCGATCTACTGTTTCTGGAACACTCGGGTCGTGTTCTCAGATACGCAATTAACAGGGGTCTGTCGCTCGAGGAGGCGGAGGATGTGGTCGCCGATACGTTCCTGGTGTGCTGGCGCCGGTTTGACGACCTGCCCGGGGACCCACTGCCGTGGCTCTTGGGTATTGCGCACAGAACCATCGCCAATCACAGGAGATCCTCACATAGGCAGGACGCGCTGAAAAGGCGCTTGGCAGCGGAAGCCGGTGTGGCGGCAGTTCCAACGGAAGACGCCGCGGGACCCGATGGTTACGAACTGAAGCAGGCGCTGAGATTGCTGAGTGAGAAAGACAGGGAAGTCATCTTGCTCACCGCCGTCGACGGCTTGAGCGGCGCAGAAGCTGCCCGGGTCGTGGGATGCAGTCGATCCACGTTCGCTGTGCGTATCTTTAGGGCAAGATCAAGATTGTGGGGGCATATCGCGGACATGCGTGCGTACATCTCGCCAATGTCTCAAGAGCTGGAGACGAGTGAGTGATAACCAAGAGCCATCGTCGTCTAATGGAAGAGGTGCGGAAGGCATATGAGCACCAGTGCGGCGTCGCGGAAGCTTGGATGAGAAGCGGGCGGCCTCAGGATCTCCTCGCGAGAGTCCACGACGAGATCGAAGCCGGCGAGAGGGATCGAGATTCTGGGGAGAGAACGCGACTGCCTCGGATAGCCTGGGCAGCCTTCGGGTTCGCAATGATTGCCGTGGTCGTTGTTGTTGCGGCTCTGGTGGCGAGCGGAACCTCGCCAGGTCGCCCTGTTGCATCCGTTGCAACAATCGCCCCTATTGCCGGCGAAACCGAGTATCTGACCAAGAAAACGGTGATAGAAGAGATTGCGGCGCTCTTTGAAGATTATCCGGGAGTTGTCCGGGGTGATCCGGGCATAGAACCCATCAACGCGCTTCATACGGCTCAGTATCTTGGGTTGGTGCGCGGAGAAGAGGCAGTTGGTTTCAATGCGGCCCTGCCTGCTACGCGGGGCGATTTCGCCCTATGGATCTGGCGCGCCTGGCATCTGGTCCTGCCGGAGGCGACCGAAACTCCCATGATTGCAGACCCGGAGGGCCTGGGTGACGAGGAAGGGCGTCAGGCCATCCGGACGGCAGTCGCTCTGGATATCCTGACCCTGGATGCCAAGG
>CAZOJR010000046.1:8198-10511 GCA_964580165.1 uncultured Gaiellales bacterium | reverse complement strand
GCTGCCTCCAGGCCACCCTGACATACTCGTCACCATTGCCAATCTAGCTCGTATCTGCTCGGCCCAGAACAAATGGACCGAGGCCGAGACGCTCTATCGTCGGGTCCTGTCTCTGCGCGAGGAATCTCGCGGGAGCGACCATGTGGAAGTGGCAGCGGCATTAGACGATCTTGCCGGCGTGCGTTGCGCTCAAATGGAGTTTGCCGACGCCAAGTCGCTCTACCAGCAGGCTCTCGATATCAGAAGGAATGCCCTGGGTTCAGATCATCCACGAGTTGTTGCGAGTTTTGACAATCTGGCGAATTTGGAGCGTGAGCAAGGCCGCTATGCCGACGCCGAAACAGCCCTCACAGCGTCACTGCAAGCATGGGAGAAGGCCGTCGGACCCAACCATCCCGACGTGGCCACAACGCTCTGCAGCCTCGCTGCTGTGCTCGACGCTCAGGGAAAGAACGAAGAAGCCCAGGCTCTACACGAAAGAGCGCTGGTCATCCGAGAACGATCTCTCGGGCCGGAACATCCTGAGGTGGCCTCGAGCCTAGCGGGCCTAGCAGCATCATATCGAGCCCGGTCGAAGCCCGACGCGGCTTTCCCACTCTACGAGCGTTCACTTGCCATAAGAGAAAGAGCTTTGGGTCCCGACCACCCCGACGTAGCCGCCTGCCTCACCGAGTTGGCGCTTCTACGGACAGATCTGGGTCAGTACGAGGCGGCCCATACACTCCACCGCCGGGCTCTGGCCATACGAGAGAGCGCGTTTGGCCCCAACAACGCAGCCGTTGCCGCCAGTCTGACCTATCTCGCCGACCTGCACCGGCTGCAAGGCGAGTATGAACAAGCACAGCTGCTCAATGAACGTTCGCTGGCTATACAGGAAGCCGTGCTCACTCCGCAGCACCCCGACACCGCTCATAGTCTGGCCAATCTCGCCGAGTTACACTACGTTCAGGGCCGCCTCGACGAAGCCGAGCCTCTCTACCGGCGCGCCCTTACCATCGGCGAGAAGTCACTGCGTCGAGACGATCCACAAATGGCGCTCATGCTCAACGGACTCGCAGTGCTCCTCTCTATCGAAGAATGCTTCGACGAAGCCGAGCCTCTCTACCTCCGTTCACTGGCGATTCGCGAAAAAGAACTGGGGCCCGAACATCCGGACGTAGCCGTGAGCCTGGGAAATCTGGCTGTGATGTATGACGCCCAAGGGCGCCATGCGGAAGCCGAACCGCTCCACCGGCGCGCCCTTGCCATCCGCGAAAGCGCTCTTGACCCCGACGACCCTCATGTAGCGACCAGCTTGGAAAACCTCGCGGACAGCTACAGGGCGCAGGGCCGTCGTTCCGAGGCTGAGCCGCTCTACCGGCGCGCCCTTGCCATCGAAGAGCGCCGTCTTGGGCCTGAACACCCGGACCTGACGGCAAGCCTCGACAACCTCGCGGCATTCTACAGGGAACTTGATAAACCAGAAGAGGCTGCATCTCTACAAAAACGGGCAGACACCATCCGCAGCGCCGACACTTAGTGACCCGGCAGGCTCCTCGCGCGAACCGTTCATACTCACCCCTCGCCGCCCCCGCTCCGGCGCCCAGTCCATGCAGACCAGTCTATGCGAATACTATTAACAGCTGGCCCTTTTCGGCTTGATCGCCCTTCTTAACCATGACGGCAGCAACCGTCCCCCGGTGAGGCGCATGTAGCTCGTTCTCCATCTTCATTGCCTCGAGGATAAGCACCGGCGCCCCTTCTTCTATCACGTCTCCCGGCTTCACGAAGACATCAACAATCCTACCGGGCACCGGAGCCCAAATACCATCTTTGGCTTCACCGGCTTCCATCTGGCCCCCACTGGCGCTGCCAGCGGGCTCGATGCCAGCTCTGCCCGCGGAACTCGCGACGTCCGCCAGCGCACCCGAAGAACCCATGGCGTTAGCCGGGGCGCCCGCCGCGGCCCTAGCACCACCGGATACCCCGGCACCCCCGGGTAGCGACGCAGCACTCCCTTCTGAACCTGTGGACCCACCCCTGCGGGCACCCTTCTCCACGCCACTCACACTCAGGGAGATCCGCTCTCCTGCAAGCTCGAGAACAACCAGACCTGTATCTATACAGTTCTCGACAACACGGACGTCATAGGTCTTGCTCCCCAATTGGACTGTACGACGATCGTCGGAGGGACCGTTCACTTTCGCCCGGAAGGGTTCACCATCCAAGAGGAGGGCGCCATCCACGGTCGCCTCCACTTGGTGTTCCACTCCGTCGATGTGGACTCTGAACTTCACCTCAGTACCTCCACGACAGGGTGCGACTCGCCATCAG
>CAZOJR010000046.1:7895-8188 GCA_964580165.1 uncultured Gaiellales bacterium | reverse complement strand
AAGTCTCGGCGCCCCGCGGCGGCCCAGGCCGACCGGGGCGCCCCATACGGACACGTCCGAGCCTCCCGACCGTGCTCTTCGAGCATTACCGCCGTGCCCACCTGGTTTGCAGTGGGCTCTTGCACCGCTTGAACGGCGTCGCTCGTAGCCACCGCTTCGCGTACGCCACAAGCCTCGTCCTTCAGTCCAAGCAGATCGGCCGCCACCGCAGCCAGTGCAACGATCTCCTCCAGGGGACGTTCCTCCCGATCGCGCCGCTCAAAAAACTCCAGAGCCACCTGCGGGAACAAAGC
>CAZOJR010000046.1:0-7885 GCA_964580165.1 uncultured Gaiellales bacterium | reverse complement strand
CGCTGAATTTGACACCGAGTTCTTCCAACTCCTTCCTACGCTTGGGCAGTTCAGGCTCAAGCGAATCGGCCGGCCGCGTTGTGATGGGGATCTCGTCTCCGATGCAGAGTTTCTGAACCTCGGGATCGACAGGGCCGGGAGCCCGCCCATACAGTCCTTGGACGTATGCTTTGGTCTCCTTGGTGATCATCTTGTAGCGACCCAGCAGAACATTCAGCGTGGCTTGCGTCCCCACAATCTGCGAGGTGGGGGTAACTAGAGGCGGATAGCCAAGTTCACGGCGAACCCGAGGCACCTCAGCCAAAACCTCGGGCATCAACTCGAGATGGTCCTGCTCCTTCAGTTGTGATGAGAAGTTCGAGATCATCCCACCTGGGATTTGCCAGAGCAAAACGGCGGGGTCCACCGCCGCGAAGGCGCTCTCGTAAGCCGCGTACTTCTTCCGGATACTACGAAAGTATTCGCAGACATCTTCCAGAACGCTGATATCCATCCCGGTCGCCCGCTCAGTTCCCGCCAGAGCCGCCACCATCGACTCAGTCGGCGGATGCGAAGTGCCCATCGACATGGACGATATCGCACAATCGAGAATATCCGCGCCCGCTTCCACCGCCTTGAGATAGGCCATAGAGGCCAAACCCGAGGTGTAGTGCGAGTGCATGTGCACGAGGATGTCCGGGTACTCCGACTTGAGGGCGCTCACCAGTTCATAGGCGTCGTTGGGGCCAAGCAGGCCAGCCATGTCCTTGATGCAAATACTCTGAACACCCATCCCCACCAGTTGACCGGCGTATTCCAGAAATGAAGCCACATTATGGACGGGGCTCTTGGTATAGCTGATAGTGCCCTCCGCCCATTTTCCGGTCTCCTTGACCGCCGCAATGGCCTCCGCCATGTTACGCGGGTCGTTGAGCGCGTCGAAGACCCGGAAGATGTCGATTCCGGCCTGGGCCGCCAGACGGACGAACTCGCGAAGCACGTCGTCGGCATAGTTACGATAGCCCACCACATTCTGCCCACGGAGAAGCATTTGGAGCCTTGTGTCGGGCATAGCGGCTTTGAGCACTCGCACCCTCTCCCAAGGATCCTCGTTCAAAAACCGCATCATCGTGTCGAAAGTCGCTCCACCCCACATCTCCAGGGACCAGTAGCCCGCTTGATTGAGCTTCTCGGCGATGGGCAACATATCCTCGGTGCGCATACGCGTGGCGAGCAGTGACTGATGCGCGTCACGAAGTACCAGGTCGGTGATACGTACAGGATTCACAGCAGAGGTCGGCATTTAGGCGGGCCTCCCAACGTAGATGGAATACAACGTCTCTGCAGCCTCACACAACGTCACTACAGAGGAATGTTCCCGTGTTTTTTAGGCGGCCGGGCTTCGCGCTTGGAAACACACACCTCGAGCGCAGCAGCCAGGCGAGGCCGGGTCTCTGGGGGCTCGATAACATCATCAAGATATCCCCGAACCGCGGCATCATAGGGAGAACCAGAATCCTGGCGATCGAGAGCGCTCAGTGGAGGCCCGGCGTTGATATCCGCCGCCGGCCAAGCGAAACTGAAGTCGGCTCCGGTATGTTTGGAACACATGGTCTCGAAGCCCTCACCGAAAGCCCGCCTTACTATGACGGTCAGTTTCGGGACGGTTGCCTCGCAGTAGGCATAAACAAGCTTGGCTGCCGCTCGAACGATCCCGCCGTGCTCCTGCTCCTTGCCTGGAACAAAACCGGGCGTATCCACGAAGGTGATGAGTGGAACGTTGAATGCATCGCAGCAGCGTACAAAACGCGCCGCTTTGGCCGCTGCCCGGAGATCGATCTCTCCATCCATGCAGGCAGGCTGGTTGCCAATCACGCCTACCGGCCTGCCACCTAACCGCGCGAATCCAGTGATCATGTTAGGGGCCCATAGGCAGGCGACCTCGAAAAAGTTCCTATCATCAACCACATGCAAGATGACATCCCGCATGTCGTAGGAGCGACTCGGATCGGAGACGGCAAGGGAATCAAGCCCTGCATCCATTCGCTCCACCGGATCAGACAGATCCCACCGGGGAGGCTCTTCCAGGTTGTTCTGAGGCAGGTAGCAAAGGAGTCCGCGGATCATTTCAAGACACTCAGCTTCGTCGTCTGCGGCGAGATGAGCGAGGCCGCTTTTCTCGCTGTGCACCCTTGCGCCACCCAGTTCTTCAAAGGCCGGCTCTTCTTCCCCACGTCCCCCACCTGACGGGTCGGCGAGAAATACCAGGCTCGATCCCTTCACCATGATGGTGAAATCGGCCAGACCCGGGGAGTAGGCGGCTGCTCCTGTGCACGGCCCCATGACAGCCGCAATCTGGGGTATGAGCCCAGAGGCACTAACAGCGCGGTAATACAATCCGGAGCGGCCGCCCAGAGAACCGGCATTGGCCTTCCGGCGGACGAACCCGCCATCATAGAAACCGACGAGGGGAGCACCATTCTTCATGGCTAGATCAAATATCTTGGCCATCTTGGTCGCGAGCAAGTCCTCTCGCAGAGACTCAGCTGGGACTTCACCATCCTCGGAGAAGACGTACACATCCCTGCTGTCGATCTTGCCGTAACCCGTTACAGCTCCATCCACGAACATGTCGAGTTCCACGAACGTGTTGGCGTCCAAAAGCTCTTCCAACCGTTGACGCGCGGTACCCGCCCCCCGTCTACGCCGAGCCGTAATGCGCTCGGGCCCGCCGCTCTGAAGAACCTCTCTTCTCAACCGGCGCAGCCGTTCTGTGCTGTCATCAGCGCTCATATCGGTTGCACCTCGTCCCTTCTGTTGGTCACGTTCTCCTCGACCATGGCCGGCAGTTGACCGGAACATGTTACAGCCTGAGGTGTGTTCAGGGGAAGGCAAGTCATCGCCGCCCGCTGGACACACCACCCCTTTACTCGAAACCGGCGCCCCGGTTACCGCCTCCATTTCCCGGCTGGGAACCTCCGCGCTGGCGCGGTGTACTATCCACTGCACAGAAACCGAGCAAGGGGGGTTTCGATATGTCACGATCTCATTCACATACACCTTGGTCCGCGCTCCGCAAGCAGCGGGATAATCCTTGCCTCCATCGACAGATGCGCCACACAGCCCTGCCTCACACCGTGTTCTTTATCGTTTTTCTGGTCATTCTTGCCGGCTCAATACTGGTCACAGCCTGCACGGATGACGGATCGTCCACGAACCATTCCACAACCGGTCCCGGCCAGTCGCTGACATTCACCACCGAAGATGGAATAACCCTCGAAGGTCACCTGTTCGGATCCGGTAACACGGGAATCGTTCTCGCCCATATGTATCCTGCCGACCAGACGAGTTGGTACACCACGGCCGAGCGGCTCGCCGGGCGAGGCTACCTCGTTCTCACCTTCGATTTCCGCGGATACGGTGAGTCGGGAGGAGAAAAAGAGATAGCTCATCTCGATCGCGACGTATTCGCCGCAATCCTTGCCATAGCAGAAGCGGGGGCCAGCCGCATAACTCTAGTTGGAGCATCGATGGGTGGAACCGCCTGCCTGATCGCCGCAGACAGCTCCCAGATATTGTCAAGTGTTCTCGTGACAGGAGTAACGACATTGTCTGCACCTCTTGACTTCAAAGGACTGGATGCCACCGAGGCAGTATCACGACTACGCATGCCGCTACTTTTCATCGCAGCCGAGGACGATTCCGGCGCCGAAGGCGCCAGACAGCTGCAGGAACTCACGGGGAACACGGGCGATCTACAGATCGTTCCAGGTGACGATCATGGTACCGACCTGCTTGGGGGATCCAGCCAGGAACAGGTATGGACATTGCTCACGACTTTCATCGAGCAGACCCTTCCCGTTACCTCGCCCTAAAGCATCCACGCCGAAGACCACAACGGCGGCCGGAGCCGCAGTCAACTGTCGGCATCCATCGGAGACAATAGCTCACACGCGTCTTCCGCCGGGATCTCTTCGACATCTCTGAGTCTACGCTCGATGGTCCGGCTCTTGCGAGCGGCATCTTCGATAGTGTTGGATGCCTGTTCGAGCCTCTTCTGGACTCGCTCCAGCAGCCCACCGAACTGCCCGAATTGAGTCTTGACCGCCCCCAGGAGCTGCCACACCTCGCTGGAACGCCTCTCGATGGCAAGGGTACGAAAACCCATCTGAAGGCTATTCAATAAGGCGGCCAAAGTGGTGGGGCCTGTGATGATAACCCGATAATCCCGCTGCAACGTTTCGGCCAATCCCGGCCGTCGCAGAACCTCTGCATAGAGACCCTCTGTGGGCAGGAACATAATACCGAAGTCGGTGGTCCGTGGAGGATCCAGGTACTTCCCCTGTATCTCTCGTGCCGACGATTTTACCCGCGCCTCGAGCCCCCTTAGCGCCAGTTCGATGCCATTCGAATCACCCCGACTCTGAGCCTCAAGCATACGCTGATAGTCTTCCATGGGGAATTTGGCATCAATCGGCAGCCACACCGGGGTGCCCATGCCGTCATTCTGGCCGGGAAGCCGTATAGCGTACTCCACCCGGTCTCCGCTTCCGGCCTTGCAGACAACATTGGACTCGTACTGATCGGGCGCAAGGACCTGCTCGAGAAGCATGTTTAATTGAACCTCACCCCAAGTACCCCGAGTCTTGACGTTGGTAAGCACCCGTTTGAGATCGCCGACCCCATCTGCCAGAGTTCTCATCTCGCCAAGACCCTGGTGAACCGCCTCCAACCGCTCGCTGACCTGCTTGAAAGACTCTCCAAGCCGCTTTTCCAGCGTGGCCGTAAGCCGCTCGTCGACCGTCTGCCTCATCTGGTCCAGCTTCGCGGCGTTATCCTCTTGCAGCAACCGCAGCCTGGTGTCCACGGTCTGGCGAAGTTCGGTCATGCGCCGTTCGTTCGCATGGGTCAGAGTAACTAGCTGCTCCGCAAAGGTGTCAAGCTGTCCTTTCTGCTGCGTCCCGAGCAAACCGATGCCTTTGACGGCCGAGTCTCCCCAATCTTTTACAATACCGGCTACTTCTTCTCTGATTTGGCGGGCAGTCCGCGCTGCCTCTTCCCGGCTGCGCTCCATCTCCTCGCGCAGCAGGCGTTCACCTCGCTCCTGTGCGCGCTCGAGTTGCTTCAACGAAGTGCCCACGGCAGCCCTGTGCTCGCGAATAAGAACCACGAGCAACAGGACCACTACCAAGGCAAGAAGGCTTATCGAGACTATTGCAATCACTTCGAGGCAATGCTAGCAGGCGCACCGGACAGGATGTTCCGGCCACACTCCACAGCCGGCAAAAACAGGATACTTCATCCACACAGAGCCGAAGCAGACTCCTTTGACGAAAACACAGACTCTTCGCGCGCAAGACCGGCGCATGCAGACTGGGCGCACACGGAATCAGGCTCATCAGACACCGAATCCGCCGCAGCGGAGAGTGTGCCTTCCTCGACCCTCACGGCTCCCGCCTCCACGATCGCGTACCGGTACCATCCCATACCGGTACAGATATTGGAGGCGCTGAAGGACGAGGGGTCGATCATATGAAACCCGGTGTTCCGCAAGTGCTTGAGGGGCGGTGTATGGCCCGCCACCTGCACACAGCCTGGGAGTGGTGAGAATTGTGAGTACGGCCAAGGCCTGAACCAAAAGGGACCGTAATCGCTCAGCAGCGGGTGCTCATACCAGTCGCCCAGACGGGGTTCTCGCGCCACCACCGCCCGGAAATCGGCATTCAGCCGCTCTGCAAGCATGGCGGTATCCGACCGGCATTCCCCCACGAAGATATCCTCATAGACGGCAGAAACACCCGCGTGCGTGACAAGCACCCCCTCGACGCAGGTAGCTGCCTTCCAAGCCTTCGATCGATCCGGGGAGAGAGCCTTCTCCAAAAACAAGGGCCGAAAGGCCAGACTCTCCGGATTCTGGGGATATATGTAGAAGTTAAAGAGCGCCGCCAAATCGTGATTGCCGAAGAGCACCTCAGTAGCGTACCGCTCCGCCAAAGAGATACAGGCCTCGGCGTCCGGTCCACGATCAAGTAGATCCCCCGCGTATATCAAAGCATCGCGTCCGGGCCGGAAGCCACTGTGATCGAGCGCATTCTGGATGATCTCCGGACAACCATGAGCATCTGATATGACCAACGTGCGCATCTACACCCTCATCCGCCCTATATACGGAGCCACTCATCTGAATCATTCTCCGTTTATCGGGAGATGAAACCTTCCCCCTGAGCGTCTGTCCGGTCAACGGCTGCCCGATCTCTGATACCGCGGAGCATTTTCCGGCTCATTACAAAACTGATCGCCTCAACCGGTTCGACCACGAGCGCCGCCCACCATTTCCCATAGCTGTAGCGCTCTCTCACCAGCAGTCTGGTGGTTCCATCCGGCTGCTCCCGCAGAACGAAGGCCCAGGTGAAGTCATAGGGAAGTGTGTTTTCCAGCGGCACACCTCCTCGGAGAACGAGCGCCCTCGACGGTTCCACGACGGCCACTCTTAGCCCCCCTCCAGGGTATAGTCTGACCTCGTCATCAATATCCAGCGTCTGCCACTCGGGCACGATACGATCTGCGCTATGGATATCGCAACCGATAAGGTTTTCCAGGCAGTCATAGCTGTAGAAACCACCCCTGCCTTGGCCCAACTGAACGATCCACGGCCAAATCTCAACCGCCGGAGCGTGAATGGTGATAGCGCGAGTAGCGACGAGATCCGGAGCCGGAATGAGCACGTCACCCGTGACAGATTCCTGGGCCTCCTCCTCAGTGGCACCCCAGCGCAGATGCCAGGGTCTCCCCGCAAGAGCGTAGCCGGCTCCCAAGATCGCCAAGGCTGCGATGACTGCCGCCCCCATACCCCGCCGCCGCTTCATCTCTCCCCCTTCTTCCGGTACCGGCGACAACGTCGATACTCTTTCTTGAGAATCTACCTCTCTAAGGGCTCGTTTACTGAGAGCTCGTTTGAGTTCTAGACCAGCGGCCAGTACACTTCGGTCACGTGTTTTTCCAGGTCCGGTTCTGAAGACGGATCGGTGAAATACTCCTCCCACATCATCCCGGCCAACTCGAGGTTGTGTGTCTGTGCATACTGCTGCATAGCCCCATACGCGTCCGACAGCCTGTCGTAGGGCCCCACGTGGACGGTGAAAAGCACCTTCCCTCCCGGAATCATACCGGCCTTAACATCACCCCGCGGGTTTTGGGGAAAGAACACGCCTTCGATGGGCACCGCCATCTCCACATCAACCGTCTCCTCGGTCCACCCGTGATAGATGGATAGCGCTCCACCGGAAGGCTCGATCCCCTCTGCCCGCAACGCATTCATGATCCGATGGAATTCCCGCCCCATCACCCCGGGCAACTCGACCATACGATATGTGCCCCTCACGCCGGCCAGATGCCGTGAAGGCACTTCTTTAACGATCACGTCATAGCTCATCCGTCCCCCCTTCACAAAAAATACGTCCGGGCCGCAAGCGCCCGAAAAATCCCATTTACACAACGAAGCAACACGGGCAAACACGGCGCCGCTCTCTTGAGTATAGGAATGGTGCGATGATGGCTTCAAGTGCGTTCTAGATTTCTATGTCTCCGCCACACAAACTCACCCCGCAAAGGCCGAAGGAGCCGTTCTACCAGAAGAGCGCAGTTGCCACCCACCGCGTGAGCACCTCGTACGAGCACCTCGCGCACGATGGATCGCTCTGTTCCACTGTTCGAGTGCTCCGGCGCGCTACTGAACGTTCACCGCGGCACTCACCGTCTCCCCTCTCCAATCAGGCATGTAGTACGAGTAGACCGTCGACGCCGCTCCCTTCCCTCGCACGGGATACAGGGCTACTGCCTGGAAGCTGAAGTTCAATGTGTCGCCGGGGTTCATGTCTTCAATGTAGAGGATAACTTTGCGGCCAGC
>CAZOJR010000045.1:0-10558 GCA_964580165.1 uncultured Gaiellales bacterium | reverse complement strand
GCTCTATACCGAATCTGTTGGGAACCCCAAGGGGAATGTGGATGATATATCGGGGATCGCGGAGATTGCTCACCGTCACCGTATCCCTCTCGTCGTGGATAACACGGTCACGCCTCCGCCACTCTTCAATCCGTTCGAACACGGGGTCGATATCGTTGTCTACTCACTTACCAAGATGATCGGCGGTCACGGAACCTCGATCGGGGGCGCCGTCGTCGACAAGGGCGACTTCGATTGGAAGGCCGCTGGAATCTACCCGGAGATTACCGAACCGGATCTTGCCTACCACGGCGTCAATTTCTGGGAATTGTTCGGAAACCACGAGCGAGCGATATCTCCCGGGCTTGCCTACCTGCTCAAGATCCGGCTGGGACTAATGCGCGATCTGGGTGCGTCGCCGTCGCCGTTCAACTCCTGGCTCTTCATCCAAGGACTGGAGACGCTTCCGCTTAGGGCGCGTGCGCACGTGGCAAATGCCAAGGAAGTGGCCCGGTTCTTGAGCGCCCATCCGGCTGTCGTGTCGGTGGATTACGCCGGGCTGCCCGGTCATCCTGACTATGAACGGGCCTGCCACTATTTTCCCCTCGGACCCGGCGCTGTGTTCGGCTTCGAGGTAAAGGGTGGGGTGGAGGCGGGGAAGCGGTTTATCAACGCGGTGAAGCTGGCCTCACATGTAGCCAATATTCTCGATGCGAAGACTCTGGTCATTCATCCGGCCAGCACTACCCACCGGCAACTCACGGCCGAAGAACAACTGCAGGCTGGAGTGGCGCCGGGGTTAGTGCGCATCTCGGTGGGGATAGAGAATGTGGCCGATATCTTGGATGATCTTGACCAGGCTCTCCGAGTCTCGCAAGGTGACGCTTCGTAGAGCGTTACGCTTGTTGGTCGCTGGGCACATCGGGCCTCCTCGTGCGCTTGGCTTGCCCGTTAGGCGGGAGAGTACGAAGGGCGAAGCAGAAGTTGACAACCGGCAGGGAGAACGCTCATGGTCAACATATACGACGACAACTCGCTTTCCATAGGCCGGACGCCGCTCGTGCGGTTAAATCGCGTGATTGGTCGGAGTAAATCTAACGTTCTAGTCAAGATTGAGGGCCGCAACCCGGCCTATTCGATCAAATGTCGAGTGGGGGCCGCCCTGATATGGGACGCCGAGAAGAAGGGCTTGATAAAGCCCCACACGGAGATCATCGAGCCAACCAGCGGCAATACCGGTATCGGTCTGGCCTATGTCTGCGCGGCCCGGGGCTACAGGTTGACCCTGGCCATGCCGGAGACCATGAGCGTGGAGCGGAGAAAGGTTCTTGCCTTCTTGGGGGCAAGCCTGCTGCTCACGCCCGGCGCGGAGGGTATGAGCGGGGCGGTGCGGATTGCTGAGGAACTGGCTGCCGGTGACCCCGAACGCTACTACTTGCCCCAGCAGTTTGACAACCCTGCCAATCCCGCCATCCACGAGGCGACAACCGGGCTCGAGATCTGGGAAGACACAGATGGGCAGACCGATGTCCTTGTGGCCAGTGTCGGTACGGGAGGGACTTTGACAGGAATCTCACGATACTTCGAGCGAGTGAGGGGACGGCCTTTGCACTCAGTTGCCGTTGAGCCGGCCGAGAGTCCGGTAATTGGGCAAACGCTGTCAGGGCAGGAACTCAGACCGGGAACGCATGGTATTCAGGGGATCGGCGCAGGGTTCATTCCGGGGAATCTGGATCTCTCGTTTGTTGACGGAGTGGAGGCGGTTGAGACGGCGGAGGCCGTGGAGATGGCTCGGAGACTCGCCCGGGAAGAAGGCATCATGGCGGGAATATCGAGCGGCGCGGCTGTGGCCGCGGCCGCTCGATTGGCCCAGCAGCAAGAGTATGCGGGTAAGACCATCGTTGTGGTTTTGCCGGATTCTGCTGAAAGGTACATGTCGACGGCGTTGTTTGACGGGGTGGCCTGAACGGTACGCGAATTGGCACCGGGCAACCACGGGGCGTCCTTGCTTCACACTCGTCCACCGCGTCCCTTGCGGCGGAGCTTCATTTTGAAACGAGCTCTAAGGCCGCAGGTACTGCAAACCCTCCCGCAGGCCGGTTGCCCGAAACTCCGGGAACCGCCCGGCAAGTAGAGCCCGGCCGGCGCTGGTCACCGCCCCGCCCTGGCTGACGAAATCTACGGCGTCTGGGGTCAGCGGCCGCGCCGGCAGGTATTGCATAATCGCTCCCTGGATCTTTCCCACCTGTCTGGGGATGCGTAGGATTGGCCGCCGGCGCCCCATGGTCTCCAGCGCAGTTCTTAAGAAGTCGTTCAGGGTCACTCTGTCGGGGCCACCCAGCATGAAGGTGGTGTCGGCGCTCTTGCCGGGGTTGCTCATGAGCAGGGCCAGCAGGCGCCCCACGTCTTCGACGAAGACCGGTGTCAATGCATCTTCTCCGCGGCCGAAGATAGGTACGAACGGCAAATAATCGGAGTATCCGAGTATACGGTTGAGGGCGGTATCCTCCGGCCCGTAGGCCCAGCAGGATCGTATGATTGTCCAGGTCAAGCCGCTTCCGCGAATCGCTTCTTCGGCCTGCCATTTGGCCCGGTTCCAGGGCTCTCTGGCCTCGCTCGACACGGTAATGCCGCTGATATAGAAGAAGCGCGGAGAACCATCGGGAAACCTTGCCATGGCCGGTCCGGTGCCGGCGCCCGCGGCGCCCACAGGTTTCCCGTATATTTCGCCTATGGCTCCGAGCAGGTTCAGGGTACCGTCGCGATCTACTTTCATGTAAGTAAGACCCTTGGCCGGGTTTTCCACCGGCGCACCGGTAAATTGCGCCGCTTGCACCACGGCTTCCACCCCCTCCACAGCGGCGTTTAGGGTGAATGGTTTCGTCACATCGGCTTCCACAAATGTCAGCCGGCCCTCCGCCAGAGCCTGGCGGCTCTTCTCGGGACCGCTTGAATACTTTCCGGTCGCCGAGACGGCAGACCGGCTCATAGCCCGGACGTTGTAACCGGCGTCAAGCAGATGTCGCACGATTGTGCCACCTACAAATCCTGTGGCGCCAGATACCAGGATTGTCACCTCGACCTCCTTCAATTACATGGGTGCCGGGTCCGGCAAGTGGCCGGTTGTCTCGATCGGGTGCGCCGTCCCGGCGGATACACACCCGGTCGGGTTGACAGAGGGTGTCTGGAATCAGGGTGCCCAGAATCAGTCGTGGTTGCCATCGATTCGGCTGGTACTATCTGCCGCTATCTGATCGAGAGAACGCCCGGTGGCCACCGAATCAGGGGCCTCATCGGTGATAACCCTACCGCGCCGGGCCGCCTCGTCCCGGTGTTTCATCAGCAGCCAGTTCTTCTCTCCCCGGCCTTTCATCTGGACGAGAGTCCAGCTTCCAGAGAGCTTGCGGCCGTCAAGAATGAACTTGAGTTCGCCAGCGGCAAGAGCGGCGCGGGAGTCGAGAGTGCGCTTGCTGCCGGCATGAGATTCCGGCGTGGACATGCCGGCACGGGAGTCGAGCGCGGATGGTTCGGTGCGCGATCGATCCGGCTCCCACCAACCGAAGTCCCATATCATGACGGTGCCACCTCCGTACTCATTCTCAGGGATGGTCCCTTCGAACGTTGCGTACTCCAGGGGGTGGTCTTCGGTCATAACCGCCAGCCGCTTATCGGCCGGGTCGAGCGAGGGACCTTTGGGCACCGCCCAGGATTTGAGAACGCCGTCCATCTCGAGCCGGAAGTCATAGTGAAGGCTTGATGCCGCATGCTTCTGTACAACGAACACGGGGTGTTCGGAATGTCCGGCAGGCCTGCCCACCTTTTTGCTGCTCGCCGAGGTGTTTTTGGTGCCCACGGAAGCGCTCTCAGCGGAGGTGGTAACGCTCGCGAAGCCCGGCGGTTCGGCTGTACGGGTGAAATCGCGACGCTTCCGGTATTCGGCCAAGGCATCGGCAGCGGGACCGGTTGCGCCGGAGTCGCTCTTTTCTGAATTGGGTCGCGGGTTGGATTCCGTCATTCCCATGAGCCTCCTGTGAAACGAGGGCTTGTGGCACAGTGTGCAGAGTACAGAGTACACAGGTGCCCGGTGAGGCGGGATCCCCGCCAGATCCAAGAACCTATCGGATCCACCAGGACCCCCACCGGACCTCGACCGGACCCCAATTATCTTCCCCGAAGGGAGCCCGCATATGCTTTCTCCTGGGTTACCGTGCTTCCATGAGCCTGGTGCCGCGCTATAGTTGACTCGAGCTACACGTATTGGAGGCGCTCGTGGCTTTCTGGGAGACCAACGAACAGCACTTCATCAACGCCGGAGTATCGGTCCTGGTGTTGGTGGCCGCCTGGGTCGTCTACTGGCTTCTCCGAAAGGGCGTCAACCGGTTTTCGGAACGGCGTAGGTTGGCAGAGGTCGACCCCGGTGCTGAGACCCGCTTTCGCATGATCGAACGATTGTCGGCGGTGGCGCTGTTTTTTCTGGCCATCGGCCTGGTCTTTTGGATCATGGATGTCTCGGCCCTCAAGCGTGTCGCCGTGGGCATGTTCGCCTCGGCCGGCGTGGTGGGGATAGCTCTTGGCTTTGCTGCTCAGGCCGCTATTGCGAACCTGGTATCGGGGGTCATCATCGCCTTCGCGCAGCCTATACGGCTGGGCGACAAAGTGACGGTCGAAGGTGAGTTTGGAACGGTTGAGTCCATCGGTCTCTTCTATACGATCATACACACCTGGGACAACCGGCGGCTGGTTATCCCGAACAAGATTCTGTCAGACCAATCCATCCGGAACTACACACTGGTCGATGCGCGGATGCCCGCCGTGGTGCTCTTGCGACTGGACTACGGTGCCGACGTGGAAGCGGTCAGGGCTGTTCTCTTAGAGGAGGCGCGGGCGCACCCCTTGTTCCTATCCGACCCTGAGCCCGCCGTATACGTGGTTGATGCCGACGACGTGGGAGTGTCGGTCCGCCTGACGGCATGGGCGGCCAATCAGAACGATGCTTGGACCATGGCGGTCGAATTGCGGGAAAAGGTGGTGCAAAGGTTAACGGCCGCCGATGTGCCGGTGGGTGTGCGGTGGAGCCGGGTGATGCCGGAGATACAAATGCCTAGAAGCTCCTCCTAAAGGCCTCATAGGTTTATCCCAGAGATTCCAGGATCCTTGGGATTTCGCGGTGGTCGCGAATGACAAAATCGGCTTCAGGTGGTTCTGGATGATCTACGGTGCCGGCGCAGCGAATGGCCAGCATACCCACGGTCTGCGCTCCGGCAATATCGGTGCGTGGAGTATCGCCCACGTGTACCGCTTCGGTGGGCGCTGCCGCCAGCTTCGCCAGAGTATTCTCGAACATCCGCCGGTCGGGTTTTGGATAGCCAGTTTCGTCCGAGAATGTGAGTACCGAGAAACAATCCAGCAGCCCGTCCTTTTCGAGGTATTTCCGCAGAATCCGGCCCGGAGTAAGGCTGGTATCGGAGATTATCCCCAGGCGGTATCCGGTCGCCGCGAGGGCGGGGACGGTCTCGACCAGCCCGGGGAGCAGTTTCAGATCAGCCCCCAGAGAAGCGTTCTCGATATCGAGCGCGGTCTGAGCCAGAGCCTCTTCACCGAGAAGCGTGGGGTTGAGCCCGAAGATATGCAAGAAGTGCGCCACCTGCTCGCGGGCACCGAAATGTCTGCCACCCGTCCAGGCAGCCATGTAAGCATCGAAGCCGGAGCGGTAGGCCCGCAGCATCTCATTCTCTGCCGGATGGACTCCTCCGCGAGCGAGCAATCGTCTGATGGCGTCAGAGCGCTGCGGCCTGACCTTGTCCATGGCTCCATCATTGGCGGAGTAGATGGTATTCCAGAAATCGAAGGTGACTGAGGTCAAGGGTTTACGGTCCGGGTTTGCAGGTTTGTGAGACTCTGCCTGGAAAGAGTACGGGTCGGCAAGAAGGTCGCGGCCCGGCGCATCGGGGGTTTGACACCCGCGATTGGGGCGGATCGGAACAAGTCCGGGGTGGTGCATGCTGGTATCCTCTTTTACTGCGATGACCAAGTTCTTGAGACTGCTGGGGATCGGGCTTTTGGCTTCTATAGCCGTCTTTGTCAGTATCGCGCTGGCACCAAACCTTGCGGAGGCTCAGGCGGCCGGTTTTAGCGATGTTCCCGAATCCCATCCTTATCATGTTCAGATAGAGACGCTGGCACAGCTCGGGATTATAGAGGGATACGCGGACGGTACTTTCCATCCCGATGCCCAGGTTACGCGGCAGCAGTTTGCCAAGATGGTTATCTTGGCCATGCGCATCAGCGTGAGCGAGGACGATCGCTGTGCGTTTGTCGATGTCCAGAAGAGCTCGGACGTCGTTCTCTATCCCGACAACTACATTGCAGCAGCAGCCCGGGAGAACATCGTCACCGGTTATGCGAGCACGTCAGGCCTCTTGTTCAAGCCCGACTTGCCCGTAACGCTTGCCCAACTCGTGACCATGGGTATCAGAGCGGCGGATAGGCCTCTCTACGTGCCGCCCGATTCCTATAAGTCGGCTTGGGGCAATTTCGACAAGGTGCATTCTGTGATTGCGCGGGTGGCTCAGTATAACGGCCTGCTGCGAGAACTGGCTTACTCCGGAAAGACCCTCAAGTCTCTCTCGCCTGGGAGCAATGCCACCCGCGGGCAGGCGGCGGCTCTGCTTTTCAACGTCATGGGTACCGATACCGCAGGTCTCAACGGGCGCTTTCTCGGTGATTCGACCGACCTTGTACGCTACTTCAGAGAACAGACCGGGGGAAACGACGGCAAGTTTTCGGTGTCGCTCGAAACGCTGGCCAAGTTGTATGTGGTCTACGGCAAGCGGTTCGGCATCAGAGCCGATATGGCTTGGGCCCAGATGATCCACGAGACGGGCTACGGCCAGTATGGTGGTGACGTGGCGCCCGAGCAGAACAACATGGCCGGCATTGGTGCGACGGGCGGCATACCGGGAAATTCGTTCGCCACCGCGGAACTCGGCGTGATTGCACAGTACATTCATCTTGCCTGGTATATCTATCCCGAGCATATGTCCGACCCGTATTGCATACTTGTTTCGCAACCTGCGGATGGACCCATAACTACGCCTGGGGATCCTCGTCATTTCGTGCAGGCCGATGGCGCTGCTCACAAGGGCAATGTGCGTACCGTGTACGAACTGAGCGGCAAGTGGGCGCCGGGGGCCAACTACGGGTCGGCGATCCAAAGCATTGCCAATAGGATCAGTGTCACCTGCGGGTTGTGGTGAGATAACGCAGGGGCACGGAACCGAGGGTTAGCCGGTCGAAAGCATGGGTGGAAGCAGTGCCGCGGACAGTATCTGGAGCATCGTAAGACGTAAGGTGAACTCTCTTGTCCAGAGGGAATGCCAGTATACTATGAGTGCTGGTATTCTCAATTATGAACGCGGATAACCGCTGCGTGGTGGATGCCGGGCAATAGCGCAGGCGCTGGGGGCGAATGTGGAGATAGAAGCGTGACCGTCCGAATCGTGATAGCCGATGATCATCCTCTTATACTGGATGGTCTTGAGCGCTTGTTTGCCGACAAGGAAGGCTTTCAGGTCCAAGCTCGTTGTTCAAACGGTCAGGATGCCCTGGAGGCGGTTCGGCAGTTTCGCCCGGAAGTCCTTCTTCTTAACCTTCATATGCCTGGGATGGACGGTATTGCAGTGGCCCGGGCTGCGAAACAGGAGGATATTCCCACACGAGTGGTGATTCTCGCCGGCACACTCGAAGAACGCGAGGCTTTGGAATGCCTGCGGCTCGGTGTAGCCGGGATAGTTCTCAAGGATATGGCCCCCGGTCTGGTGCTGCAGTGTGTACAGAAGGTAGCGGCCGGCGATGTCTGGGTGGAGAATCGTTCGTTCAGCCGGGTGATGGAGCACCTTCTGCGGCGGGAAGCCGGGGCACAACGTCTGGCGGGAAGACTAAGTGAGCGTGAGATGCAGGTGGTGAGACTTTGCGCAAAAGGCTTGAGCAACGCCGAAATTGCGCAGATGCTCTCTCTCACCGGGGGTACGGTTAAGTCGCACCTACACGCGGTCTACAAGAAGCTCGGTCTTCAGAGTAGGGCGGATCTGACCCGGTTCGTCCACGAAAACAGCCTAGTCTGACCACGGCTAACCCAGCACAATAACCTAGTCTAACCACGACTGACCTAATCTGACCAAGAGGGGCGATACCTCTAACCGGCTGGTTCTTGGCGTGTTCGCCACCTAGGAAATTTGTATCCTAAGGGTGTAGGGTCTTCTATCCTACGTGTAATTGCCCGGCTTTCTTCGCCTGCCTAGACTGATTTTATGGTGCGAGAAAGCGGCTTCCATCCTGAACGTCGGTCGGCGCAGCGATTTCTTATTTCTCTGCCGGTTGAGACCGACCGTGGTCCCGGGGTCACCCGGGATGTTTCCACGTCGGGACTCTATCTGGTTACCGAGCACCCGTTTCTAGTCACCGGGCAGCAGCTGATGGTTGGCGACCATCTGGATCTCACCATGGACGTTCCCGACCCCGACCACCCCAAGAGCCCGCTTCCTTTGAGGCTCAGTTTGAAAGGGAGAGTGGTGCGGATTGAACGCAGCGAGGCAGACGTGGGTATGGGCATTGCTTTGGATGCCGGGAGCCGGTACCTCGCGCAGGCTTCTTAGGCTCTGAGATACGAATGGACTCACCCAGAGAGGGCTAGGAGAGGGCAATGAGACAGGGGGCGGAGACGATCAAGATGATCATAAGAACGACACCCATGAACAGACAGGGGGTATCCGTGAGTATGAGAGGAGCCACGGGGCAAATGAGATCAGCCGGTCCAAACCTCAGGAGCACGATCCGTATATCCGTGCTGGCCGTTCTGCTTCTGGCGGCCGTTATGTTTCTGACGGGTGTGGTAGGCCTTGGCGCGGATGTTTATGCCAAAGATGATGTGTTCTCCGGGGGAGAGCTACTGGGCAGACCAACCGACGATGCAATATCCATCAAGGTTGTCCCGGTTGGAGATGTGGACCTCTACTACCAGTACGGGACCGCCTCTGGGGTTTACGGTGCGCAGACATCCACCCAATCGGTTGCAGCCGGCCAGTCTTGCACAGCAATCATAAGCGGATTGGAACCCAACACCAAGTATTACTACCGCATGCGATACAGCACGAATGATGGCGGCACTTGGGTGACGCGCGCCGAGCATTCTTTTTGGACTCAAAGGGCCGAAGGCCAAGAATTCACTTTTGATATTACCTCCGACTCGCACGTCGACATCATGCTGGGCAATTCCGCCACGTGGACCCAGACCATGAATAATGTGGCGGCGGACCAGCCGGACTTTCTTCTTGACCTGGGCGATACCTTCGCCATGGACAGTGTTACCACCGCCGCGCAGGCGAATAGCTCCTACCTTGCTCAACGTCAATACTTCGACCTGGTAGGCAATTCGGCTTCGATCTTTTTGGCGGCCGGCAATCACGAACAGCAGGAAGGTTGGCATCTGGACGACACCGGAAATTTCGCCACCAGCCAGCCGGTTACGGGCACAAACGCTCAGAAGAAGTATTACTTGAACCCAGTGCCCGACGACTTCTACACCGGCAATGAGGATACCTACTCCTACCTGGACGGAGACCAACTCCACGAGGACTACTACGCTTGGACCTGGGGAGACGCGCTCTTCGTTGTTATTGATCCATTCTGGTATACGACGACTAAGCCTTTTACTGGGAGCACAGGAGGCGGAGAGTCCACCGACACCGGGTCGGGAGACCGATGGGACTGGACTTTGGGGCAGACCCAGTTTGAGTGGCTCAAAGCAACACTTGAAGGCAGCGATGCCAAGTACAAGTTCGTTTTTGCCCACCACATGACGGGTGGCTCGGATGACTACGTCCGGGGAGGCGCTAACCCGGCTCATATCTGTGAGTGGGGCGGATACAACGAAGCCGGTAGCCTCTATGAATGGGCTACGAAGCGTGCCGGATGGGGGAGTGATCCGGTCCATCAGATCTTCATAAACACCGATGTGAGTGCTTTCTTCCACGGCCACGACCATCAGTACGCCTACGAGGAACGCGACGGGGTTGTCTATCAGGCCCTGCCCGCGGCCGGCTTCTCCGGCAGTGGATTCGGCATCTACTCCACCGGTTCTGGATACACGATTCAGGCTTTGCCCAGCCCGGGGCATCTGCGGGTCACGGTCAATTCCACAGAAACGACCGTGGATTACATAGCGACCACCACTGGAGCTGTCAACTATTCCTACGAAATCGAGCCCAACGAGGTCTCGACAGATCCCGTGGTCAATGTCGAAGGCACCCTGACTGCCTTCTCCAGTGAACCCGGGACGCCCTCCGCTCAGCAGAGCTATACGGTGTCGGGGAGCAACCTTACCAGTGGTATCACCATAACCCCGCCGGCGGATTTCCAGATTTCTTTAACGAGCGGCAGCGGGTTTGGGTCTTCCGCGATCACTCTGCCCCAGTCGGGTGGGAATGTTTCGGCGACGCCCGTGTATGTGCGCTTCAACCGTGCCACGGAGGGGTCTTCAAGCGGCAATATCACCAACGCCAGGACGGGGGCGACCACCACG
>CAZOJR010000044.1:4504-10766 GCA_964580165.1 uncultured Gaiellales bacterium | reverse complement strand
GGGGACTATTAGGAACTCACACTGAGTCCATGAGGCAGGCGTCCTTGAACACAAACGGGTTTCATTCTTACCAAGCGGCACAGACAATACCGGGACAACCGTCGGGACTGGGCGGATGGCTGGTGCTACCGATCATTGGATTGTTGCTCTCCCCCTTGCAAGCACTGGTGACATTGGTCAATGATGTCGCGCCCGCGTTCAGATCGGACATATGGAGAACTCTGACAACGCCCGGGACAGACGCTTACCATCCGCTTTGGGGTCCCATGCTCCTGTTCGATGCGGCCTCGTCCGCCATCATGATCGTCGCGCCCATCGTCCTTCTGTGGTTCCTTTTCCGGAAGAAAGCGATTCTTCCGCGGCTCATGGTCTACTTCTATCTCTTCATCTTGGCGGCCGTCCTCATCGATTGGGGAGCCCTGCATCTTGTTATAGCGCCCGCGCTTCCGCAATTCGACGCTGGAGCATGGAATGAATCCCTGCCTGACGTGGCACGTGGGATCTTGGGGGCAGCCATCTGGATTCCGTATTTCCTTCTATCGGAGAGGGTGAAGAACACCTTCGTAGAATAGATTGGCCTACATTGCTCGGGCCATCCTGCTATGCATGTTGACCTCCAGAGGAACGACCGCGCGACGGAGGAAATCTCTCCGGAGAGACCTTGGGCTGGGCGAGCAGGATCAGCTCTGTCAAGTCGTCGCATGCCCCCCTTCTATGCGCTTCTGGCACCCAGCAATTGGCCACTAGATCGCCGGTCTACCGTAAGCAACATGCATGCCAAGGTGGCGCAAGGCGTTTGCACGCTCAAGACGAGACAAGCGGAGCGCAGTGACAAAGACTTGCGATCCGAGAACAGACACCATGGTCTGATGGTGAACAGAACTTGTTGCGGGCCACCGGCGCATGTGGCTCATAGACGACAAGTCCTTGTCTGGTTGCGTCCTCATCATGGTGCGGTTGACAGGTCTTGATCCGAAAGAAGTCTGCCTCCCCTGCTCACCCACCCTTGGCTGTCCCCCCTTCAGTCAAGGGTGGAGCTTTTTGTTATGCCTGTTCTGTCTGCACTCCACCTGAGTTTGACAACCCTGTGCTCGCCCCCCTATGGTTGCCTGCAGGTCATGGACAGTTAAGACGACGTATACCCGTGAGGAGAAGATCGATGAGGGTGAAGCAATATCTCTTGTATCTGCTGCGATGGCAGTGTTCCACGCCGATACTGGCCATCGTCATCTGGCTTCTGCCTCTCGACTCGATCTCCGAAGCGGTCATCGCCAACCTCATCGGCGGCCTCATGTTCTACTGGATCGACAGGCGCATCTTCGGCCAGGTGAACCTGTACATCTGGTGGGAGAGCAAGTTGGGAACCTGTGTCGACTGCGGCAAGGAAGACACCGTCATGAGGGTCATCAAGGCTGGGCGCTACAACAGGGAAGGCGACCCCTCACCTCAATACCGGTGCAAGGACTGCGCGGACACCAAACTCAAAGAGGTGCTGCAGAAGGCCTGACGGTATGAATGATTGGGTGTTGTTGTTCCGCTCCGGTTTTGGCTGAGGCACAGCCCTCCCTGTAGCACCCAGTCACCGTTCAGGAGAAACGCGGCCGAACGGCACGCAAGTCGCCCTATCAATTACTATCAATTACTATCAGATTGATAATTACATGAGAGAGGCCTATTATCAGAGCTGCCGCAACTGATAGATAGGGAGGCTTCCGATGGTCAAGAAGCCCGAGCCGGCTCCGCAGGGCTCGACAAGAGACGCAATTACCCTCCTCATGGATATCGCGAGCAACCCGCGATTGAGGACGCTCTTTCAGCGTGCCAACAAGGAATACCTCTATTGGGACAGATTCAAGCAGATCGTCCCTCCGGAGATGGATCCCGAGATCGTCTGGGCGGCCCTCAAGTGGAACAGGAGGGTGGGAGCACGATACACGCCGATCCAATCCCTCGAGGGATTGCCCTTCTGGTACGTGCTCACCGATGAGCTGCAGAGAGCGCTCATGGTCATCGATCATCAAGCGGGTGGCTGGATCGGCACGACCGCAAGCGAGATCAGTCGCGACGCGAAGAAGACGTATCTCATGCGACAGTTGATGGAAGAGGCCATCGCGTCCAGCCAAATTGAAGGAGCTGCGACAACCAGGCGAGCAGCGAAGGAGATGCTGAGGACGGGCCGCGAACCGAGGACACGCGGCGAGCGAATGATCCTCAACAACTACCGCACGATCGGTCGGATGCGCGAAATGAGCGGCCGACCTCTGTCACCGCAGTTGTTGCTTGAACTACAGGCTTCACTCACGACCGGCACACTCACCAACACCTCGGAGGTCGGCCGTTTCCGGACAAACGAGGATGATGACATCATAGTCGGCAGTCAGACCGGCGAGGTATTACATGTACCGCCACCGGCACGAGTGTTGGAAGGTCAACTCGAAGCCCTCTGCGACTGGGCGAACACGGACGAGGGGGAGTTCGTACACCCTGTCCTGAAGGCCGCCATGCTTCACTTCTGGCTTTCCTATCTGCACCCGTTCTGTGACGGGAATGGCCGGACTGCCAGGGCCGTCTTCTACCTCTACGCCCTGCGACACGGATACTGGCTCTTTGAATACGTATCCATTTCGCGGGTCATTCTCCGGAGAAGAGGCCAGTACGCCAGAGCTTTCTTGTACTCAGAGGCTGATGATAATGACCTGACGTACTTCTTGACCTTTCACGTCCACGCTGTAGAGAAGGCGTTGGAGGAGTTCTGGGAATACGTTGAGCAGAAGGCGCAGGAGAACCAGGAGCTCGAGGTCAGAGTGGCCAGAGACGGCGCCTTCAATCATCGCCAGCGCGCTCTTCTCTCCAGGGCGCTGAAAGATTCGGGGACTGTTTTCACGATCGAGTCTCACAGAGCATCACACGGCGTCGCCTACGCAACTGCCAGAAACGACCTCCTTGAGCTTGTCCAACGCGGCTACTTGGTGCAGATTCGCGCAGGACGTTCGTTCGCCTTTGTGCCTGCCAGTGATCTTCGTGACCGCCTTGATAGGCAATGAACGAACTATCAATGATTATCAATATCTATCAATCTGATAGTTGGAGAAGCCAAAGCGGCGCAGAAGCGCAAACTCCGCCTCTTCCCGTCTTTATCAACCAAGCATCCGGAAGGTGCAGCGATCTAGCGGAGGTGGCCCAGCATGACAACTGAGCTGAAGACCCCTTCAGGAAACAGATGATGACCACGCTACGACTGCGTGCACCCCATTAGACATACCCGGCGGCCAGCATGGCTTCTGTCAACTCCAGCAGTTGCCGGAAGAAGCCACCAGACCCGTTACGGCTCGCAAGCCCTTGTCCTTCCGCATGCAGACGTACTTGGGAGAGGAAGGACTGACCGCAGACCAATAGAGGAACGAACCTCATCGATTCACGCACTCCTGGCAAATCGATAGGGTGTATCGCGTCCTCGCCGCCGATCTGGAGCAACGTCTCCGGCCCGAATACTCCCTTCATGAGTCCGACTCGCGACTCCTGGAGCCCCATGATGCCCCAGCTGAACCCTTCCCGGTATGCCACCTCGGCAAGGACCAGGACTGAGCGGATGACATCCAGCAGGCTGCCGTGCATCGGGTCCTTCGCGAACGCCGACACCTCCAGAACCTTGACTTCTTCTCTGGTGACCGGGTGAGACGCAAGAGCGGCAAAAGTGTCGGGGGAATGGCGAGCCAACCGCCCAAAGGTGGGAAGTGACGTAAGTCCTACGTCAGAATCGGGCAGAATCATCCGGACGCACGATGTGACGCTGCCGCCCCCGATCGTTACAAAGTACTTCGACCGCGCGACTAAAGAGTCGGGATCGATGCCACGGAGCAAGAGCCCGTCATCGCCGATCGCGTCGCTAGACACGATTCTATCCTTCAGGTAGGCTGCCGCTTGGAGCTGTCTCGCCTTCGTTCTCAGCGCCGGCGAGAGGGCTATGACCACATCCTGCAGTTCGGGTAGCCCTTTCACTGGTACGCGGTAGTCTATGTCTTCGAAGAAGGCCGGCTTCCCATTTGCGGCCTCCTCCAGCCGCATGGGTCCGCGCTTTCGGTGATATCGCTTCGCCCAGTCAGAGAGAATCTTCTCCTTATCGCGCACGACCACGCTGACGGCCACAACATGAGGAAGGGTGACGCGAAGCTCCGGGGAACTCTCCACGAAGGCCTTCAGCTGCGAAAACTCATCTGCTATCGCAGTCGCATCCTCGTGCATGCCTATAGAGCGCAACTGCTCCACGATGGCATCAACCGTGTGTTGCATCAGCCCCAAGGCGCCACTGATCGTCCCCTCAAAGCTTTGATACCGCTCGGCCCATAACCGGACTGGCGGCTCGGCGTGATGCTGATCCCCCAGATCGGTCATCTGCCGGATCTTCAGATCCAGGTCCGACTCGAGATCTGCTCCATAGTCAGGTTCGAAGCCAAAACGGCGCATCACATCCTTGACTCGCTGGACGGCCCGAACGAAGGGTTCCGGTCCCGTGACGACCGACCAGTCGTAGTCAATGACAACGCATGCCATACCTGACTTCCCCACCCGCAGTGCCTCGGCGAGGGCGGCGTCCCGTTCTTCGTGAGTCAACCAACCCCACGTGAAGCGAGCGTGGACGATGTCGGCCGAGCGCGCTGAGGCATCGAGACAGGTTGCCAACGCGTGGGCAGCTGTGAAGCCGGCCCTTCGTTGCGCCTCAACGGCCTCTTTCCTCGCATCGAAGGGCAAATAGGTTGACCCGCTGCTTTGCAGGAGTTCTCCGAGGCTGGTGCTTTCGCCCGAGCCGATGTCGAATATCACGGGCTGGCCTAGTGACAGCAGGGCCGAACATCTATCGATCTGTTCGATGGAGACAGCGTCGGCGATCTGCGCCATAGTCCTGAGCCGTTCCGCCTCGGATTCAGTGCTGGCGCCGTAGAAAGCGGCTGTCGGATTCACGAAGTCGTGGTTGTTGCTACCAGTCGGTCTTCCATTCAGCAAAGCATTGTCCAAACACTCGATCAGCCGTTCAAGTAGACACAAGCGGACGCGAACGAATTGCAGCGGTAACCCGGGGGGAACTCCATCATTTTACCGTATGTATCGACAGAGCTACAAGAAGTTGCTACTGCAGTGTCTCCAAAACAGCTTTACAGCGCCCGACCTTCTCCAGGATGGTGACAACGGAGGCAGTCCAAACGAACGGTTTGGGGTCCTGGTTATGGGCGTCAAGGAACTCTTCGATCGCGGCGATGAGATCGGGCACGCTGTGAAACACGCCGCGGCGAAGCGCCTTCTCAGTGAGGTCCCGGAACCAGCGCTCGACAAGATTCAGCCAGGAGCTGGAGGTTGGGGTGAAGTGCAGATGGAAGCGCGGATGCTTGGCCAGCCAGGCGGTCACAGTGGTGTGCTTATGAGTCTGGTAGTTGTCGAGGATCAGATGCAGATCGAGATCAGGCGGGAACTCGCGATCAAGCGTGCGCAGGAACTTGAGGAACTCCTGATGGCGGTGGCGGGGTAGGCACTGGCCGATGACACTTCCATCGAGCGTGCTGAGCGCCGCAAAGAGCGTCGTTGTGCCGTTGCGCTTGTAGTCATGGGTCATGGTGCCCGCGCGGCCTGGCTTCAGGGGCAGGCTTGGCTGAGCGCGGTCAAGGGCTTGGATCTGGCTCTTTTCATCCACGCAGAGCACGAGCGCCTTTTCCGGCGGGTTCAGATAGAGACCGACCACATCGGTGAGCTTCTCGAAGAAGAGCGGGTCGTTGGAAAGCTTAAACGTCCGAGTGCGGTGCGGCTGGAGGCCGTGAGCGTCCCAGATACGCTGCACGGTGGCCGGACTCACACCCTGGGCTTTCGCCATGGTGCGGCAGCTCCAGTGGGTCTCGCCCGGGGGCACGGTCTGGGTGGTAGCCGCCACGATCGCCTTGACCTTGGCGGCGGAGATGCTAGACCGGCGTCCTCGGCCCGGTCGCACCTCAGCAAGGGCTGCCGATCCGCCGGCGGCAAAGCGCTCTCGCCACATGATCACCGTCGGGCGACTGACCGCCAGACGACGAGCGATCTCGCTGTTCGACTCACCGGCGGCAGCGAGCAGCACGATGCGGGCCCGCAGGGCTACACTCTGCGGTGTCGAGTGGGCAGTGACCCAGCGCTCCAAGACAAGCCTCTGCTCTTCGGAAATGATCGTTCTCTCAGCCGTCGACTCCATGGTCTGGAGGCTATCATGACCTGTCCTACATGTCAAGTTATTTGTGAGACACTA
>CAZOJR010000044.1:0-4494 GCA_964580165.1 uncultured Gaiellales bacterium | reverse complement strand
GAGTTTCTCG
Organism: uncultured Gaiellales bacterium; assembly: GCA_964580165.1. Lineage (GTDB taxonomy): Bacteria > Actinomycetota > Thermoleophilia > RBG-16-64-13 > RBG-16-64-13 > RBG-16-64-13. The sequence continues at coordinate 4,484 of CAZOJR010000044.1, read as the reverse complement.
ACACCAGCCGCGCTCTGACACAAGCCGCGCACGAGGCGCTCGGGTCATGATCTCGACCACATATGGCACAGAAGGCCACGGCTACCCCTAACCTGTTCAAGACCAGGCCGACCCCCGAATCTGGACAACTCAAGCGGCTAGGCGTCTACTCACGTATCACCGCGCCCGTGCTCCCCGGGGAGAAGGAAAGTGCCCAGGTCGCGCAAAGCCCATGCGATAGGATCATACTCTGTCTCAAGCGCACTCTTCGCCTTCGTCGGCGAGCCGTTCTTGATCCTCTGATCCTCGCAGCGCAGTACTAGCCGAGTACGTCGCGCCGCTTCATGACTACAGCTGCCACCACCATGGACACGCACACTAGTGCAATCATGGCCAGGCCCGTGTATGTCAGGCTCACGTCGCGCACCTTACGAAGCCACCAGAAGTAGACCAGGAAGTCCCGCTGCCTAAAGTCCATCCAATCCGCAATCCATACAGGTGGTGACAACTTCGCCAAAGTACTGTTGACCGTTGGCAAGAACGCGGTGACCAGCACGGCGAAAGTAGACAACGCCAAGGATCCGATAGGATTTCGCATCAGAATGCCAGCCACCACACCCAATGACGCGACAAGCAGAATGGTCAGCGGCGCCTTTGCGATCAGCGCAAGACTCCAACCAACCGCCTCGGAGGAATGGTCAGCGGGAATGGGGAACACGTGTTGAGAGACAAGTCCCCATAGCACCAGCACCACCCACGATACCAGCAGGAGCCACAGCCCAACCAGCCACAGAGACACGAGTTTCGCGACTATGAACTGGACCCGCCTGCCGCTCTGCAGCATGGTCTCCTTGATCGAATTCCGACTCCACTCTCCCGATACATGGAAGCCAGCTAGCAGTAGAAGGGCGAAGGCCCCCAAGGCTGAGCCGACGGTTGCGGCAGCCAATCCTCCGGCTCCCAGGGGACTCTGGGTCGATCTGGCGATGGCGGAGCCGCTCTTTGCCTCCAAATAGTATCGCTGGGCATCCTGCTTGGAGTCTGCCACCCATTGGTCATACTCAGCCCCGGCGACCATCCCAACTTCTTCAGGCGTGGGCGACTGCCCGTTCTCCCACGATCGTGCGTTCTCTTGAGCCCATTTGAGGTCCGAGCTGCTTGTCTCGTGGGACATGACAGCAACCACCACCGCCCCGATAGCCATAGCCATCGTCACCCAGAGCAGCAGGGGCCCGCACACTTTTCGTATTTCTGATCTGACTAACCTGATCACGGATTGACTCCGGCGGTAATCGCAAGAAATCGCTGCTCAAGGGATGATTGCTCACGTACCATGGTTTCGGGCATCACGTCGGCCATTGACAGAGCCATGCCCACCGCAGTGTTGTCCGAACCAATGACGTAGAAGGTACCTGGCCCGCCGACGTCAAAAGTGAACTGACCAAGTGCCCTGGCGACCTTCTCGTGATCCTCACTGCGCACCACGACTTTGATTCTCCCGCTCTCACCTCCTATCCCTGCTGTGGTGCCCACCTCGAGCAATCGGCCTTCATGGAGAATCCCCACTCGGTCACAAATCCTCTCTACTTCACCGAGTTGGTGGCTCGAGACAAGGACGGTGACGCCGGCAGCTGCCTCTTCCCTTATCATGAATCGTAGCCATTCTATTCCTTCAGGGTCAAGACCATTGGCAGGCTCGTCCAGAATGAGCAGGTCCGGTTTACCCATGAGTGCCTGGGCAATTCCCAGTCTTTGTCTCATGCCCTGCGAGTACTTGCGTATCGGCTTCTTGCCGACGCTCAGCCCTACCCGCTCAAGAGTCGCGTTGGCCGCTTCCCGGCCGACAGGAACCTTTCGACTGTCGCTCATCGTGGCAAGGAATCGGCCAGCGGTCATCCACGGATAGAAGGCCGGCTCCTCGAGGAGAGCGCCAATGCGACTCAGACTGGAGGCACCGAGAGGCACCTCATCCCCAAGCACTCTGGCGCTACCACCGCTCATCTTCGCGAGTCCCAACAAGACGCGAAAGAGGGTGGTCTTCCCGGCCCCGTTGGGGCCGAGAAGACCGAAGACTTCTCCGCGCTCAACCCCGAGTGTGAAATCCACAAGGGCGCATGCGCCTCCGTAGACCTTGCTGACGTTGCTGCATTCTATACTCGGCAATGGAGGCTCCCTAGCTTCTCTCTCATCCTCGAACTCGGCCTCTCGTCAATATGGGTTAGGGATGGCCGATATAGGCGGAACCAGTCATAAACCCAGGGCTGGTATACCACAGCATGAGCTCGAAGTTCCCACCTGAAACGCCCCGGGTTCCACATCGGCTCGTTCAATTGGATGCCACGACTAGAGTGACGACTTCCTGAGTGCAGCGCTCAGGGGTGCGAGCCGTCTGATCCGACCCTGCTCGACAACCCGTAGTGAACGGTGCTTGCGCCTCTCGTTATACCACCCGATGCCGGTGACCAGGGCGAGTTCGTGGTCGAGTGTCGGGTGCCGATGCAAAACTGGTCCCTCGGGCAGGTTCTAGACTTCGGGGCGACACTCGTATGGACGGGGGCTGTCAAATGGGACGGCGTGGACGCAAGCGAAAATTTGCCGTTGAGGACGAGTGGCCCGGGTAGCAATCGGATGCAGCGGTAGCCACCCAGTGGGAAGGCCTCGGGCAGCTGCCCTTCATTTTGGTCTTATCAACACTCTCAAGTCGAGACTGTCGCTGACGCCGCTTAGGTCGTTCTCGATGCCCCTTGGATTGACGATAATTGCGTCGGGGTCATAGACAAGGCAGACCAGGTGCTCACACTGGGGGTGAGAACGGTACCTCGCGCCATCCACCAGCAGCTCATCCCCAAGCGTCCTTGCATTCAGCCCCTCGCGAGTCTTCTTGGCTTCAACCACAATCTTTTCGTTCTTCAACAAGAAGTCCATGCGTGAACTCTTGCCAGCGTAGCTAGAATTCCACTCCTCAGCCCGGATATCGTCGAAGAATAGCCGGAGAAGACTGTGCAAGAGGTCCTGCACGTCGTACTCATCAGTTATTACGAGTGTCGTGCGGTTCTCCCGTCTCCGCTTCAGTTGGCGAGCCACCTCATGGAAGCGCTCACAAATCCCAAGGACGCCGTCCATGCCCTTTTCGGTGGGCGTGAGTGGCTCTGACCCGTAGCCATCGTCATCGCGGTAAGGGTCCACGCGATTCAGACCGAGAATCCGCTCAAAAGTCCCAACGGTGTCATCAAAGGAGCGCCGGGAGGGAGCACTCACGTGAAGAGCAATCGCCCGCCCCGCTCGCATAGATGGACGTGAAGAAGTATTTGCTAGGCGGGAGGGACACTGAGAGTGTAACGGAGGTGAGTCCCTCGTCGGTCAGTTCCACGACTTGTGAGAGTTGCTGATCATCCAGTGGGAAGTCCTGCTTGTCGGGCTTTCTCGTGCTCCCCTTGGCGCGTATTGTCACCGCTTGGACGCCCCATAGCTCACCAAGTAAGTCTCTGAGCTGGAGGAACTGCCCCGCAACGAAGGTGCGCTCAAAATACGAGATGTTGTCGTTCGGCATGTAGCTCACCACCGTATGGATTCAGTTCGATTGCATGGCGTGGTTGACTCGAGGCCGCCCTGCCACCCTCGGTGGCAGCCCCAGTATAGGATGACGATCAGCGCATTCCTAGCTGGATGCGTCCTACCCGGCGCCCAGGCTACGCCTCAAGGCCATCAGCCAGCCCAACTTCCCGCTTCAACTGCTCAAGATCGGTTTCAAGTCGGTCAGCCATCGCATAGGTGTAGATCTGCGTGATGTCAACCGCATTCTGATATTCGACGATCTTGCGCAGGTCACTCTTGCGCTGCTTCCAGCTCAGCCCGTCGGTGAAGAACAAGAAGGCAGTGTCAGATCGTTTGGTTGCGATGATCTGCTCTATGTCGCCGTCGATAGTTGGCCAAAGAATAACAGCGAGCAGAGGCGACGTGGCTTGCAACGCAGGCCCTGCCTCAATTCGTCCAGCGGCCATCTCCCTAGCACCGGCCACCGGCGCGAACTGCTTCCGATCAAACACCGCGCATCCGATAACGGAAATCCAGCACAACCCTTCCCAAGGACGGGGCCAGCGCAATGCCATGGAATTTCGACGAAACCGCGAAGGTGCGAGGGTAGCGGAGCGAGACAGCGCCGGCCGCCGTCGTGCCTCAGGTCCGTCTGAGGTGTAAGGTAGGTACCGGAACTAGTGTCGCCCAGCTACAGGAGCCGTGTCCGAGAAGTGTAGAGCAGGTACCGGTCGCTGTGGAAAGTATCTGCCGGAATTGCACACAGCGGAAAACACGGGGTGTCGTGAACTTTCGGTGTACATTTTGGCCGGATCCGCCCGAGGCCGCAGACCAAGCCAAATTGACCAACACCAAAGCCCCGCACGTTCGGGGCTTTCATGCGAATGAGCCGTCCGGGACTCGAACCCGGGACCATCGGATTAAAAGTCCGGTGCTCTACCAACTGAGCTAACGGCCCGTATAAGGGCTGC
>CAZOJR010000043.1:0-10912 GCA_964580165.1 uncultured Gaiellales bacterium | reverse complement strand
TGTACGACGACAAACTTAATATGAGAACTGATATAAGAAATCAGAATTACCCCGACATATAGTTAAAGAGCGTTGCGCAACTCCCTGTACAGCAGCAGGTGCATGAGCTGCGAATAGAGCGCTCCCAGATCTCCGAGAGTCTTTTCGCCATAGTCCCGCTTGTCCGGATGGGTAGAACGCAAAGACGGTGTGACTACTTGGCCGAGAATCGCCGCCTCGCGCTCCACGGATGACCCGAGCAGCCTCAGATTGCGCGGCTCCACGCCGAAACGAGCCAGTACCTGGCAGATCCGTGCAATCTCGGCGTCAGACTCCGTGAACATTGCGCCGCCCTGTTCGATGGGCTCGATCAGACGGTATTCGACCAGAAGCTGCAAGAAAGCTTCATCAACACCGGACTGCTGGCGGAGCTCCGCCAGGGTGTAAACAGGATCCTCTTTGCGCAAGGGCGAATTGGAGCGCAGTGGAGAAACCACGGACGTCATTGATTGAGTCAAACCCGATGGCCCGGCCCTATCGATACGCCCACGGATGACTTCCAAGGGCAGGTACTCATCCCGCTGAAGTGTCAGTATGGCGCGGAGACGGCGAACATCTGTTGTACCGTATTTGCGGTAGCGTCCCTTGCTTCGTGCCGGTGCGAGCAGTTGCCGGTCTTCGAGATAACGAACCTTTGTAATGGTGAGATCCGGGAAGTCCGGCTGCAGTTCGGCTACAACTTGTCCGATGGTCATGAGGCGGTTTGAAGAATGCGAAGCTTCCTCTTCGCCAGCGGACGTCGGACGTTTGACATCATCTTGCATGAGACAACTCAGATGTCGTGTTCTGCTCTACGAACGCCAGCTTGTACTTGCCGATCTGAAGCTCGTCTCCGTCGGAGAGCCGGTGCCGCTCAATGCGCTTACGGTTGACGTAGGTACCGTTTAGGCTGTTCAGATCTTCAACCAGGAAGTCCTGATCGTCCCGAAGTATACGAGCGTGGTGCCGAGAAACGGTGACGTCATCGAGAAATAGATCATTTTGTGGGCTACGACCGATTGTAAGTACATCGCCGCCTAAGCCGAGAACCTCACCCTCGCGCCCACCACCCGCACGAATCAGAAGAACAGGCCCCGCGACCATTGCCGCAACGGCCTCTCCCGCCCCTGTGTCCTGGTCGCCCATGGAGTATGAGAGGGTGACCTCAGAGAGTTCCACGGACATCAGTCTGCTACCGCACCGCCTGCAGAAATTAGAATCGGCTGTGTTCGAAAAATTGCATGTAGGACAGACGAATCTACCGGTGTGATCACTTTCTGTTGGTGGAGTAACGCTATTAGCCGCACTACCACCGGCTGCCGATTGATACGTTGCGAATTGTCGCTGTATCTCGTCTTCAATAGCCCTGATGACTGCGGGATTCTGCAGAACCTGGCCTCTCTCAACATCGTTGGTATGCGTCATCAGATACTGGTCGGCCATGATCTCGTCAACACGCCGCCCCTGGCGAAGCTGGTTAACGATGTAACGGATCACCCTCTCCTCGCGCACATCGACCGATAGGTCGCGAAAGCGCTTCTGAATGCCGCGAACGACCGGTTCAACCTCATCGGTCATGAGAGGTCACTCCTCCCCTGCTGTTTCCTCGAATCGTGCTCTACCACTCAGTATGTCGGTGAGGGCAGCGATGTCTCCGTCGCGGACCAGACCACCCTCAGTCTTATTCTTGTCACGCAACCTTCTCACAGTCTCAGCTCGGACTATATCCATCTCAGCGTGCAGAAGCCTGCGGCGCATGGAGATCTCGCGTTCTTCTTCTGCGAGCCGTGCAGCCACCAGCTTCAGCTCCTCATCGCTGTAGGACTGAATGTTGATCAGGCGTTCGAATGAAGATTCATCCAAGGCGTTCACACTTTCACTATAACGGCTCGGCACCAAACCTTCAACCTAAAGTAGAGCTAACGAGTACATTACCCGAGCGGTTGCAGCCCAAACCTCTGGTCGCCTCGGACTAACTCACGAGGGCTGCTATCCCCTCGAGCTATAAACGCTATCCCCAGATTATTCCAGCGTGGAAAGCAGTTCCGAGTACTCCTCCTCCGACATGAGATCATCCGCTTCTGCGGGATCGCTCAGCCGTACTTTAATGAGCCACCCATCATCATACGGACTCTCGTTAATGATCTCGGGCGCGTCGACGGCTTCGTCGTTGATTTCGATTACCGAACCACTCAAAGGCGCATAAACTTCAGACACAGCTTTGACAGACTCGACCTCGGCATACGGCGTCCCCGTAACAACGTCGGTGCCTACCTCGGGGAGTTCGATGAAGACGATGTCGCCAAGTGTCTCCTGGGCGTAGCTGGTAAGACCGAACACTGCAGTGTCACCATCGATGCGCGCCCAGTCGTGCTCCCTGTGGTATTTGAGGTTTTTTGGGTTCACATGCGCTCCTTTCTCGCCACAATCGGCTGGCCGTCATGATAGCACAGCCTTTTTCGCAGCCTGCGCACGGTCACTGATGAACCGGAGACTTCTGGCCTTGTATACTGGTTACAGAATCAGGGTTAAAGGAGGAGCGCTGTGGCGGGTCGCAGGGGCATCGTCATCAATGACGACCAGATGCGTATGATTGATGGCATCCTCGGTAAGCTGCAACGCGTAGCCGGCTCCAATTTCGTCGCTTTGATATCCACAAGCGGCCAACCTATCACGACGGTCCCCCCGCAGGCCGGCCCGGACATTTTATCTCTGGCCGCCTTAGCCGCCGGTTCTTTTGCCGCAACCCGGCAATTGGCTGAGGTTCTGAAGGAGCATGAATTCAGCCTGCTCTTTCACGAGGGCAAGGAGTCCAATCTGCATGTGATGCAGGTAACCGAGCAGATACTGCTTCTCATTACATTCGGGCACGAGACGCAAGTGGGTCGCGTCCGTCTCTATACGAGTAGGGCTGTAGAGGTACTCAAGCCGATTTTTGAAGCTGCCGAAAATACCACTGGAGAAGCTCAAATCGTTAACAGCGAATACTCCCACGAGGCCGGATCAGCCATAGACGCCTGGCTCCCCGGCACGAACGACAGGTAGAGGCAGGGAGCGATACGTGGCACTTATCAATCTGGCGGCGCGGGAGATCAACTACAAAATAGTCTATTACGGCTGCGGACTCTGCGGTAAGACTACCAATATCCAGTATATCTACCGCCGTGTTAATCCGGATAATCGAGGCCGTCTTGTCAGCATAGCGACCGAGGAAGAACGGACGCTGTATTTCGACTTTCTGCCGCTCTCTCTGGGGACGGTGAAGGGGCTTCGCACCCGTTTCCACCTCTACACCGTGCCAGGCCAATCCTTCTACAACGCCTCGCGGAAGTTGGTGCTCCAGGGAGTAGACGGTGTTGTCTTTGTGGCCGACAGCCAGATTTCCCGGTTGGACGAGAACGTGGACAGCTACTTGAATCTCTGGGATAACCTCATGGATCTGGACGAGGACCTCAACAGCCTGGGCTTGGTGCTGCAGATGAACAAGCGAGACCTTGGTTCGATTTTCTCTGTTACCGACCTATCTGATTTGCTCAACCACACGGAATCACCCGTGATTGAAGCATGCGCACTGACGGGTGCCGGCGTCTTCGAAACACTGAAGACCGTGTGCAAGCAGGTCATAGCTAAGAGCTCTGACAGCTAAAACGACGCGGCGTCCTCGATAGCTGTCGCGAGAATGGCACGGTATTCCCCGGCCAATTCTTGTGCCCGCTCTTCTCCCCCGGCCTCTGTGTAGATGTGAAACAGCGGCTCCTCGGCGTCGGGTAGCATCAATACCCATTCTGAGTGGTCGAGAAATACCTTTATGCCGTCCACCAGCGAAACGCGGCCCTGATGCAGCTTCTCCGTAATCCGGCGCATCATAATTCCCTTCAGATCCCAGGCGCATTCCCACGTAGAGTGGACTACATGAGCAACAGGAATCCGGGCGGCGAGCTGGGATAGAGGGGCATCAGAGGTAGATACGAGTTCGAGAACCTTACCAAGGGCAAACAGTCCATCCATGGAAGCCAGCACTGAAGGATATATGTACCCGCCGTCGGTGCTTGCGGCAAATATGACATTGGGCCGGGTCGCCTCGGCCATCAGCGCAGCTTTCGAGTATCGGGTCCGCCGGATGCTAACACCTGTGGAGGCCACCACCTGTTCACCGAGCCGCGTGGCATGCAGCGGCAGAGCGGCGACTCCCGACCCTGCCTGCCGAGCGCTATGCTGCAAGAGCAGGAGTAGCACGGTGGAGCAGGGGATTAGATCGCCCTTTTCATCAACCACATAGAGATACTCGGCTCCGGGATCTAGAATAACCCCGAGGTCCGCCTCCATAGCCCGGACCATCTCCCCCACCTTGGCGGCTGCCGACGGCAGGCTCTCGCCTATGGTGAATCTCTCGCGCGTACGCGAGAAGGTGTTGAGAGCAACTGTTTCCACACCGAGCTTATCGAGTGTTGAGGAGAAGAAGAACGCCGGAGCCGACGACGAGTAATCAATCACCAACCGGGGCTGGCGTCCTCTTATGGCTATAGTATTCCAGTTCTCGAGGAGCGCGTTCGTATAAGTCTCGATGACACGGGGCGGGTAGAAGACCTGCCCCATCTCCTCGAATGCCGCGCGGCGGAAGTCCTCACGAAAGTAGAGGTTCTCTATTGCCCGTTCCCGGCGGCTATCAACCGGTACTCCGGGAGACTCAGAGAACAATATCTCAACCTGTTCTGGGTTCTCCAAACTCATTCGCACGTGGATTCCTCCTACCGCATTGCCTCCCTTGATGTCAAAGCGGTTGACGGCCAAGGGGGCTGTAGTGAGATCGCGAACGTTGACTCCCGTGGAATTGAGCCCGCTGATGATCGCTCGCTTGAGAACCCGGCAGGCCTGGTGGGTATCACGACTCGTGGTCACATAGGTTCCCTTGCCTATCAGGGTGCCGTAGGACATTGCCAGCCGCATTGCCATTTCGGGGGTCACGTCGACATTCGCTAAACCACGCACTCCCTCCCTGCCGAAGAGGGTACTGGGCCCTCTCGTCTCCCAAACAATGGACGAGCGCACGGTAGATCCGGGCTCCACATTCTTGAACGGATAAACCTTGACGTTATTGGCCAGCACGGCGTTGCGTCCAATGATGGAACGGTCGCCGACGACGGCTCCTTCCGCCACGTGGGCGTTTTCATGCACCTCAACAGCATTGCCCAGCACCGCCCCATTTACCACGGCGCCTGAGGCTATGTAGACATTTTCCCCTAGCACCGAACCACCCACCTGGGCGCCCGCCCGGACAACAGTGTTGCCTCCCAGTACGGTATGAGAAAGAATACGGGCCCCGGTGTCCATACGCACGTTCTCACCCAGAACGGCAGGCCCCTCAACGTCGTCCAGGCTGTCGAGAGACGCTCCCTGCGCAACCCAGATATTGCCGCGCAGGCGGACCCCAGGAGGAGTAACGCGTACCTTTCCTTCCAGGGCGTCCCGGTTGGCCTGCACGTACTGCTCCAGGCTGCCGATATCTTGCCAGTAACCGTCGCAGACCACTCCGTAAAGTGACTTGTTCATCTCAAAGAGCTTCGGGAAAAGCTCATGGCTGAAGTCGTACGGCTGTCCTTCGGGGATATGATCGAACACCTCGGGTTCTATCACGTATATACCGGTGTTGACGGTGTCGGAGAATACCTGGCCCCAGCCGGGCTTCTCCAGAAAGCGCTGAATACGGCCGTCATCGTCAACGATAACCACCCCGAATTCCAACGGATTTGCCACGCTCTTCAGAGCGATGGTGACGGTCGCTTGCCTTTCCTTGTGAAACGAAATAATGCTTCCAAGGTCGAAGTCGGTAAGTGCGTCTCCGCTGATGACGAGAAAGGTATCGTCCAAGAGATCCTTCGCCAGCCTGATAGAACCGGCGGTGCCTGCCGGTGTCTCTTCCACCGTATAGTCGATATTCATTCCGAAACTACTGCCATCGCCGAAGTAGTTGCGTATGAGCCTGGGCAAGAACGCCAGGGTCATAACCACCTCGTTGATTCCGTGGCGCTGAAGGAGTTCGAGAATGTGCTGGATGGTGGGCTTGTTCACCACCGGGACCATCGGTTTCGGCTGATTTGAGGTCAGCGGCCGTAGACGAGTGCCCTGGCCGCCGGCCATGACCACTGCCTTCACAGAAGCCTCCTATCGAAGATCGCGGCTCTGCACCGCAGAAAGTAGGAACACAACGGTACGCTCAATCCTAGACTTCCACCTGCCAACGGTTTTCAATCTCCCAGGGTGCCTGTCTGCAAGTCGGCCGGGAGAATGACGCGGACGGATGCGGCACGAGGAATAGGACGAATGGGTCGGCAGCCGCATGAGCTAGGAACAACCGTAGTCATAGGTCGGGACGGCCGGATTTGAACCGGCGACCTTCCGGCCCCCAGCCGGATGCGCTACCAAACTACGCCACGTCCCGATGCGTTCACAGTATAGCGCGCCGTACCGGTGCGGGCCATACGAGCGTTGCGTTCGCGATCTGAACGTACTGTTCGTCAAGGCGATGTGCGATCGGATCCGGCAGATGCAGAACGCTTCTTGTTCCAGGGAAAGACAACCCGGGGTTCGGTGTGGCGCCACAACCTGATGCAGTTGCTGCGATGAGCCCACAGAACCACCGAGGATATGAGACAACACACGATTATGTAGGGCAACGGCTGGTCAAAGACGAAGGCCATGATGGGCAGAAGAATGGTGCAGGTAATGGAAGCAATGGAAACGATACGAGTGGTCAGTACGAGGATCAGATAGATGGTGAGCACAAATGCCATGGGAACCGGCATCATCCCGATGGCGGCACCGGCACCAGTGGCTACCCCCTTGCCGCCGTGCCCTCGCAGGAAGATGGAATAGTTGTGGCCCATCACACAGGCAAAAACCACGAACACTGTCACGAGTGGAGTGCTCAGGTACCGGGCGAGCACCACCGGTGCAACGCCTTTGAGGATATCCGCGAATAAGACCGCGAGACCAAGCCGGACGCCCAAGACACGAAAGGCGTTGGTGGTTCCGGCATTGCCGCTGCCCTGCTTACGGACATCCACTCCTTTGAAGATCTTGCCAAGAAAGACACTGGGCGACAGCGATCCGACCAGGTAGCCGGCGACGACCAGCCCAATCCCCACAAGAACGGTGGTCATCGTTGCGAATACCTCTCCTCTTTACCTTCGAAGTCGATGATCAATGGTATCCCCCACATCTCGAAATCTTCTCGCAGACGGTTCTCGAGGTAGTAAGCGAACGACTTGTTCACCAGAGCACGTGAGTTGACCATGACCTTAAATCGGGGAGGGCTAGTCTCGTACTGGACCATGTAGAAAATCTTTATGGTCTTGCCCCCTCGCGCAGTAGATGAGTGTCGCGAACGCACACTTTCCACCCAGCGGTTGAGCTCGGCGGTGGGAATGCGACTGCTGTAACGCAGATAGAGATCGCGGGCAAGCGGAAGAATGCGGTCAACGCCTCGTCCCGTGAGCGCAGAGATAGTCAACCAGGGCGGTTTCATCTGCGCCTTGGCTTTCAGACGAGCGGTGGCCATATCCAGGTCAAGTACGCCTATATCCCACTTGTTGAAGAGCACCGCGGTAGCGCACTTGGCCCGCTGAGCCTCGTATACCACCTGCAGGTCGAGATCCACCAGACCTTCGCTGGCATCGACCACCACGAACGCCACATCACTTCGCTCCAGGGCCCGGAGAGCACGCAACGCGCTGTAGTACTCCACGTCGGTTGTGGTCCGCTTCCCCGGCCGCCGGAGGCCGGCAGTGTCGACGAGGGTCATAGGAGTACCGTCGAAGATGAAATCGGTGTCTATGGCATCACGCGTTGTTCCGGGTAGGGATGACACAATTGTTCGCTGATCACCGAGTAGGATGTTCAGCAAGGAGCTCTTGCCCACGTTGGGCCTGCCTACAATGGCCACCCTTATAGGATGAGTGTCTTCGGGGGCATCCACATCCCCAGGGAGAAGGTCCACCACTTCGTCGAGCAAGTCACCGACACCGATACCATGCTCAGCCGATACGCCGACCGGCTCGCCGAGGCCCAACTCCCAGTAATCGCGCAGATTCTCCTGCGCAATCTTTGCGTCCTGCTTGTTAACGGCAAGAATGACGGGTACGCCGCTCTTGCGGAGCAACTGGGCGATCTCATGATCCTGGGGCGCCACACCGGTCCGGCCGTCGACTAGGAATATCGCCGTGGCGGCTTCTGAAATTGCCAGTTGTGCCTGCCGGCGGACCTCATCGCCGAACGGTTGATCATCCTGCAGATCAATACCGCCGGTATCGATCACCACGAAGGTGCGTCCGTTCCACTCCGCCTCTCCCTCTTTACGATCTCGTGTGACTCCGGACTCGGGGGCCACCACGGCTTCGCGCGTTCCCGTAATACGGTTGAAGAGCGTGGACTTGCCTACGTTAGGGTAGCCAACAATTGCTACACGCGGCTTGGTTGCGCTCATGACTCCATCCCCCTCAATCTTGCCGCCACTGCCTCGATTTGTTCGGCCGGAGTTGACGCTCCCGCGGCGATGCCCACGACCTTTGCGGCCCGCAACCACGCAGGCTGTATTTCGGCTGCAGATTCCACGCGATAGGTGCGCGGCTGCTGTGCCGAGCACAGTTCGGCCAGCCGGCGGGTATTGCCCGAATCACGCCCCCCTACGACAATCACGCAGTCGACATGGGAGGCCATGGCCATCGCTGCCGCCTGACGCTGCTCGGTTGCGCTGCAGATCGTGTTGTGAACCAGTAGTTCGCGGGCATGCCGGGCCAGATGTGCCACCAACTCGCACAAACGATCATAAGACTGGGTGGTTTGCACCACGACCCCGACACGTTTGTTGGGAAGCAGGTCTGGGAGGTCGGCGGGAGACTCCACTACCAGGGACTCGCTGCCGGCATACGACCTAAGCCCCAGCACTTCCGGATGATCTCTCTCCCCCAGGATAACAACCAAATAGCCACCGTCGTTGAGCTGTGCGGCTTTTTCCTGGGCCGAGGCGACAAATGGGCAGGTCGCGTCGACAACAGTGAGGCCCGCCTCGTGGAGCATCTCTTTCGTTTGCCGGGGCACTCCGTGCGATCTGAGAACAACGGTGCCTCCGTGTAGATCAGAGATGTCGTCGATCACACCCACCCCTTTGGCCTCCAAATCGGCAATGACGCCGGGGTTGTGAATGAGGGGGCCAAGTGTGTTCACGGGCGCCGGCGCTTCAGCTGCAGCTTTGTAGGCCATCTCCAGCGCTCTCTCCACCCCCCAGCAGAAGCCCGCGCACTCAGAAATCCTTACCGTGAGCGGGCTCATAGGTCCTTGGCTGTAGCATTCAGCAGATCTTCAAAAGCCGCTACCAGTCGCTCAGTGGCCAGCGTCACTCTTTCGGAGCGGGGAAGATCGCTCCCGGGCATATCGAGCGGCGGGCCAAACACGATTCGCACTCGAGGGAAATGCAGTATCCGGTTCCGAACTACCCGGTCGGTTCCCCGCATGACGACGGGGATGGTCTTAGTCCCCTCTCTGAGGGAAAACATGGCCACGCCAGCCCGGATATTCCCAAGTTCCCTGTCTCGCTGCCTATGTCCTTCGGGAAAGAGTCCAACCACGGCTCCCGCATCAAGAACCTCCAGCGCGTGCCTGACCGCGTTACGATCTGCTTCGCCCCGTTTAACAGGGAACGCTCCCATTTTTTCTATAACCCGGCCTAGCAGCCTGGATCGCCACAGTTCAGCCTTAGCCATGAAGTGAACCATGCGCGGGGACGATATGCCAACGAAGAACGGATCGAGATTCGAGCGATGATTGCTGGCAAGCACCACAGGACCAGTGAGGGGTATATTCTCCGCTCCCTCGATACGCACACGAAAGAGCAGCTTCACCAACGCACGAATGAATGAATATGCGAACCGGTAGAGAGGCGTGTCAAGCGGGCCGCGCACCATGCGGCAGAGCGGCCACTTCGTGCCCCATCCCTCCGGCGGCAAGCCATTTGACGCTGCGGCAAGTTTGCCGTTATTCGACTCGGCAAGACCTTGAACGGCAGCGATCACCTGGTCAATGGTCATCCCTGTAGTATCGATCTCAACCGCATCGTCCGCCTTGCGCAAGGGGGCCAATTCCCGTCCGGAGTCGTACGCGTCGCGGGCCGTGATATCAGCGATCAACTCGTCAAGCGGCTGAGACACACCTTGAGCCTGTAGCTGAAGCTGCCGTCTCCGCGCCCGCTCTTCGATGGATGCCGTCAGGAACACCTTCACGTCGGCTCCGGGGACCACGACGGTACCCATATCACGGCCTTCGAGTACCACGTCACCCTTGGAGGCCTCTTCTCGTTGCTTTGTCGTCAGCACCGTCCGTACCGCGGGCTGCGCCGACACGGCGGAAACATTGCGGGAGACCACGCGCCCTCGGATTTCGTCGGTGACCTCACGCTCGCCCACGAACACACGCGTAAGGTCGTTCTCGCGCTGGACCAGCCGCAGAGGGATGGAGGCCGCTAACTCTCCCGCCTCCGCGATGCGGTCGGGTATCAGACCTGCCTCAAGCGCCAAAAGAGTTACGGTACGGTACATTGCTCCGGTGTCAAGATAGCGGAGCCCCAATCGCTTGGCCAGTTCCCGAGCGATAGTGCTCTTCCCTGAACCCGCGGGTCCATCAATGGCTATTATCATCCCGCAACCTCGGCGGTTGAGCGGTTGAGCGTGGAGATCTCGTGGAGCCCGCCCAAGCGCGCAAGTGCGTGCGCAAAACCCGGATACGAGACCTCCATGCACGCGAGATCATCCACCCACACTCCCTCCCGCGACACGGCACCGGCCACAGCTCCCACCATCGCCAGCCGGTGATCGGCATGCGAACAGATAGATCCGCCTCGCCA
>CAZOJR010000042.1:7491-10918 GCA_964580165.1 uncultured Gaiellales bacterium | reverse complement strand
GCTTTCGCGGCTGGGGCTTTTATAGGGCTGATTTGCGGCCTCGCTCTCGGCGGGCCGGCATCGAGCACCTCACAGGCAGCCACCAAGACCATGGATAGTGTCTCCGGCGACCCTTCAGAGTCCTCGGACATTACATCCGCGGCCTCCGGACCCATGACCGAGGACCGGGCTCGTGCCATCGGAGCCAACGAGATGGGACAGGTGTTGGTGCTCATGTATCACCACTTGGGCGAAGAAGAGGCTGAGTGGACCCGGACTCCGGACAACTTCCGCAACGATATTGCTCTCCTAAAAGCCGAAGGCTACTATCCCATCAATGTTCGTGATCTGACCGCTGGCAATATAGACATTCCCGCGGGCAAATCACCGGTTGTCATCACCTTTGACGACTCCAGCCCGGGACAGTACCGAATTTTAGAGGATGGTAGCCTCGACCCTGATTGTGCAGTCGGCATCATGCAGGCAGCCGTGGAAGCAGGCGGTTGGGCATCTCGGGCCTCGTTTTACTGCCTGATCGACGTCGTCCCCAAGGACCGTGAGATATTCGGCCAAGAAGACCGGCAGCAGGAGAAGCTGCGCAATCTCGTCGATTGGGGATATGAAATCGGCAGCCATACAGTGACCCACCTCAACCTCAGCGAGGCTTCTACCGCCGAGGCCACCAAACAGCTGGCCCAGTCGCAATCCATTCTCGAGGAGCTGATCGGTGGCGACTATGAGGTCTCAAGTATCGCTATCCCATATGGCGAATACCCGGATTCTGACAGCATTCTCGCAAGTGGAGAGTACGAGGATATTGAATACGCCTACACGGCCGCACTCTCACTCAACGGCGTGCCCTGTCCTTCGCCCTTCTCCTCAGAATTCAAGGCTCTTCATATACCTCGCATCAGAGGCAGTGAGAGCTACCTCACAGATGCGATCGATACCCTCAAGAAAAGCCCGCAGTTGAAGTACATCTCCGACGGCGATCCCACGACCGTCTCCGCACCCTCTGAGCTAGATTCCGCGCTCGGCGACATCGTCGACGGTCTCGGCCGTCCGGTGATTCGCTACTGACCCTCGATTCGCTACCGACCCTCGAGCGGTCGCAGTCCCATCCCAGCCGGCCCCTGAACCACCTCGGCTATTCCTCCGCAGAGCCCGCACGAGTAGCGTTCTCCCACCTTTGCGGTCATCCCAAGATGAACCGTGACGTGACAATAAGGGCATGCCACGTCTACATCCGGCTGCTGCCCTTGTAGAGCAACCTTCTCTCCTACGACCTCCCAGAGAGGATCGTACTTCTTCTTACCCACTACGCCTCCTGGATAGCGTATGTTATCCACCGATGGAGTCTCTCACACGACAACACGGAGGCTCAAGAGGAAGTGAGCACAAGAAGACCGGCAATAAGCACACGGCGCAAGTCTCCGGACGCCCCAGAGGCCGGCCGGGTGCTCGTATTCGATCTCGGGATAGCTCCGTATGAACCCACGCAAGACCTCCAGAGCCGTCTCAGAAGCGCCGTGGCCGACTGCAGATGTCCAGGGGTTCTGCTACTGCTCGAACACCCATCGGTGATTACGCTGGGAAACCGGCACAACCAATCCGATCTGCGCGACGCGCAGGCAATTCAAGATCGTGGGGTTGAGATCGCCCACTCAGAGCGAGGTGGGCAAACCACGCTTCACGCTTCCGGACAATTGGTCAGCTATCCCATCGTTCCCGTGCCACGTCATGACCTCCGCAGGTTCGTTTACAGTCTGGAAGAGGTGCTGCGACTTCTCCTGGCAACATTGGGCGTGGAGACCCACCGGCGTGACCGGCACCCGGGACTGTATGTAAGCGGAGATAAGATAGCGTCGATCGGACTACGTTGCCGCAGATGGGTCTCCAGTCACGGAACGTCGCTAAACGTCAATATCGATCTCTCGCTCTTCGACCTGATAGTTTCGTGCGGAGAGCCGCAGTTGCGGCAGACAAGCCTGGAAGCCGTCACCGGCAGAGAGCACGATATGGACCGTATCAAGGCCCTCTACGTGGATACAGCCCGGCAGGTTTTCGGCTGGGACCTTGCCCCCACGCAGGCGCTGCCGTATGAACACGTGGAGACCGCCCTGGGAATGCCCACGGCAGGATTCGAACCTGCGACACCTGGCTCCGGAGGCCAGTGCTCTATCCCCTGAGCTACGTGGGCAAACAGTGAGTGCCTGGCCCGGTGATACATAACCGGGTCTTACATACCGGGTCATACAGTCAGCGAGGGGCCATTATACCCGCTCAAGGCGGGCCTTGCCCTTCTCCGGATACGGCACCACCAGGGTGTCAAAGTCGCGGGGAAGGAGCGCGCCCGGGAACACCGCCCGGGCCTCGTCCCGAAGTTCGCGCCAACTGTGCCTCGAACTAAGGTGCGTCAGCACCAAGGTCGCAGCCCCGGCCGCAACAGCAACTTCGGCTGCTTCGCGGGCCGTCGAGTGTCCCGTCTCTTGGGCCCGCGCCAGCTCCGAGTTTCCGAAGGTCGAGTCGTGGATTACAACGGACGCTCCTATAGCTAGCTCCACCACAGCCTTGCAGGGCCTGGTATCGCCGGTGATCACAACTTTGCGCCCTGGCCTGGACGCCTCCATGACATCCGCTGGCTGCACCTCCCGCCCGTCAGGCGTGATAACAGCTTCTCCGCGCTGCAAGCGGCCGAAATCAGGTCCCTGGACCACACCAAGTTCTATGGCGCGCTCGGGGTGAAACAGCCCCGCGCGGTCTTTCTCTTCCAAACACCAGGCCAGTCCCGGTAGGCCGTGATCGGTCGGGGCACTCTTGAGCCAGTAGTCCTCTCTCTCCATGACGATGCCTGCGCCAACCTCCTCCACAAGAAGCGGGAAGCGGGTTCTTCCCACCAGGCGCTCGGCGTCGCGAAGCAACTCATAGAGACCGCTCGGTCCGAATAGTAGCAGCGGCTCCTCACGGCCCAGAAGACTATATGTCTTGAGCAGGCCTGGGAGCCCCAGATAGTGATCGCCGTGCAGATGGGTAAGCAAGATCATCCCGACCCGCGCCAGTCCGACCGACCGCATCAGCTGACGCTGGGTGCCCTCGCCACAATCCACGAGGATCCGCTCCCCACCACGCACCAGAAGCACGGCCGGCGAGCCGCGGTCTACAGTGGGAGTGGCACCAGCGGTCCCTAGAAATACAAGCTGAAGATCCAAGACAGGTTCTTACCGGCCCTGAGGGCCGGCATCCTCGTCCAGACCGTCCGGCTGCCTGGCGGTCAAGCGGATAGTGTCGTTGGAAGACCCCACCGGTTCGTGAAAGAAGGTGGGATTGCAGCAACTCATGCTTTCGTGACGCCCCTCATATGCCTGTGCAATGGTCACCCGGCATTCAGACCGGGGAGTCCGATTCACCCGTATGAGACCGTATGGGTCTCGGGGCCGGGCTGAGTGCT
>CAZOJR010000042.1:2218-7481 GCA_964580165.1 uncultured Gaiellales bacterium | reverse complement strand
TCTGAAAACGCCGCAAGATCGAGTTCCGGCGCAAACACCTTGTACAAACAACCGAAGTAGGTTGTTTCACCGTCCTCGTAAGCATAGATGCAAGGACACCTTGATTTGAGGCACTGCCAGGGTGACACCACCCGTTCGCAGATCACCTCGCATTCCCGGCACTCAAGCCTCATCCGCTCCCGTCTCGTAGCCCAGCGAACGGCTTCATCAGTTCTCTTGTCGCTCATCTCCATGCTTGGAGTATACCGTCGCCGGTCTATTCCGTGCCCTCCTTTCGCGTGCCCGGCACCAATCGAGTCCGGATCAGCGACCGATCTGTCGCCCACCGCAATACTGAACTCGAGAAGACAATGCGCCCCGTCTCACCCAAATGTACAGTGTCACTGACAAAGACCGCCCCGTGGACGCTGGTGCCGTCGAGCCACAGTGTTCCATCGTCAACCACTATGACACCCCATAGCTCACCCGCATTCTGCGCATCGAGCGCTGCACCACCTGTGACTATCACCAAAATCGGGAGGTCCTCGCTGCCCCGGCAGTCCTCGGGCAATCTCAACGTCCATCCGGTTTGGCCGTTCAAGACCGTTACTTGTTGACCGGGCGCGACTCCCGGCAACGGTCCGGCCGTCTCCCCTTCACTGCCGGCCGCCGCAGTGTCGATCCAATCTTCCAGTTCAGTGTATGACCGCATTTTCAGCCATCCGGGGTCTAAACTCCACGTGCCACCAAGAGCCTCCAGGGAGCACCCTTCGCCGAGTAGAGGAGCCTCCGGCATAGTGCTGACATAGGCGGTGGCTGCAACAAGCGTGGGCTCTGATGGCACCGCGCTTGAAGGCGAGTCGGCGCTTATCCACGGAAGATCTCGATCCGGGCTCCCCTCGATGGCTCCGGCCGCCACAACCGCGAACGGTAGGTCGACGCCATCGCGGGCGCGTTCGATCCATGCGGAGGTTGTCAACCTTGAAATAGCCGGGTCTTGTCTCACCGTGGCGTTCAGCACCCAGCCCGCCCCATCCTCCAACTCCGAGAGACTTCCGGTTACAGCACCTTCCCCATCACGGACGGTTGTCCAAGACAACGCCTCCCAATTCAACAGCGCCCGCACCCGCATCAGGGCAAGCCCTTGATCCTTCTCCTCGAGTCGAAGTCGTCCCACAGCCTCGTCCACCGCCGCTCGTTCCGCACAGAGATTCACCGCGCAAAGCCCCTGGATGATCACGGCGACCGCCAGACAGGTGAACAAGACCAGCATAACTATCGACCCAGACTGGCCCCGGCAGGTCGAAGAGCCCACCGAGTAGCGCCGGAAACCTCCCTGGATACGCGAGACCCGAACCCAACATCGCCAAGGTACTGTTACTTTGGGGATGATCATTACCTGGCCACCCGGGCGGTGGTGCCGACTCTCGTCGAAGCCGCCACGCCTCCGACTGAAACCCGCATGTCGAGCATGACCGCCTCGACCGCGCCAAGGTCTTCCGTCGCAATGGGACTATCCACCACTGTCTCCCCCAGGACATACGCAAAGAAGCTATCTGGGCGGACGTCTTCCAGCATGGTCTTGTGATCCCTGTAAGACGAGTGCGCGTAGACTGCAGGCCGGGACGAGGGACAATCACCCCAGCGCCGCATTAGGGTGGTGTCCACAATCTCCCACTCGACCAAGATGGGCGCGCCCTCATCCGTTCCGGGCTCTAGAAACACCACCTGGTATCTCGATGCCTCCAAGATCGGCCCGATCAGCTCAAACGGGCTCCCGGCCGCGGAAGCAAGTCTGAGGTCGCGCTCGAAACGGCCAACCGCTACCCTCGCCTGACACAAGCGCACAGCCAGGTCACTCTCTCTCGCACTCGCAGCACCCAGAGATATCCATAGAGGAGCGACCACCAGCGCCAGCAAGACCGCGAGCGCCAGACCAATCAGAAGTTCGACCAGCGTGAACCCCTGCGCCCGGCTCGCCCGGGCGCAGGGAACATGCCCAGAATCACGGAGCTTGGCCATCCGCTCAGAAGAAGACGTCAACCGCACGCCCGTTCTCCATCTTCAAGGACTGGAACCGGTCGCCCATGATCACGTCGCAACGGCCCGAACCGAGCAGGGCCAGATCGAACAACAGCTTGAGACGGTCCGTCCCCAGCAAGGCGCCGGCATTCGAGACTTCAATAACCGGGTTCGCCCACGCGGGAGCATGGATAACGTTCGCGCTGCCGGTAAATACCTGGTTACCAGCCACCTCGGAAGAGGCCGGCGCCGGGCGGTCAAGCCCATCTTCTCCCTCCGGCGCGATTGTTCGCCACGGCGGTCCCCAAGCATCGTCCGGACATCGTGTTCGGACCACGATTTCTGCGCCAGGTTGCGCCGGGAATCCGGAGGTCGAGAACTCGGAGGCCGGAATCTCCAGAATGCCCTCATCCTCAAGAACCCACTCTCCCTGGAACCATCCTTCGGTCCACACTCCGACAATCACGGCTGACTCTCCGCAATCTTCAACATCCACGGAAAGCGCCGGCCCTTCTTTCCACGCGACGGACACCGTTTTGGGCCCCCATCCCCAGGCTTCCGCGGTGGTGGATGTTCGGGTCGCGTCACAAACCTCCCTGTAGTGCTCCTGGAGTGCGTCGGTCCTGCTGATCGCCGATGTCACTCCTGTCGCCAGCGGGACGATCAATACCGTCAGCAGGAGCAGGGCAATGAGGACTTCTATGAGTACGAAACCGTGGTTCGGATCATGGTTCGATTGAGCGCGTCCAGTCAATAAGACTAGCTTCACGGTTGGCCGGCCATCCAGCTTCGGGCTGTTAATCCACTTTCGGGCCGCACAACCACGCGGTACACGCTCATGGGAGTGTGAAAGAACAGTGATCCCCCTCCGTCCGGAGAAGCCAATGAGCCGGAGAAGCTTACCAACACACCGCCGGCATTAACCCAACGTCCGAGATTCGTAGAAACCGGAGCGGCCGGAACCGAACCGCCGATCTCACCTCCACACAGCTGATAGTTATGCGTGAGATCGAGGTTCTGGGAATCATAAGCGAGTTCGACCGCTCCTCCGTGCCAGAGAACGCCGGTTTGAGCCCACGCAGAGGCAGCCTGCCAGCTCAGCGCGGCACCCCGTGCCTCTTGCCTGCGCACCATTTCACCGACCGAGGCAAGACCAACCGTGAAGCAAATACCCACCACCGAGAGCACGAGAAGCAGTTCGATGAGACTGAATCCGCTCCATCCGCGCAGAGGGCCCTTCCAGGTTGCTGATGTTTCGATTCGCATGTCGCGAGGATACGGAGGTAAGGAAGAGGGATCAGACCGACTTTGGTCGTAGTCTGGCGGGAGCGTCTTTCGTTTGAAGCCGCCACAGATTCCTGTTGGCGATCCCGCTGGCGGCGCGGACACGGTGGTGGGCAGCGCCACCATAGAAGAGCAGTTACTGCGTGGCCTCCACCTGCACACCGTGAAGAAGAGCCTCTTCCTTCACTTGGGCAGCCTCTTCGGCGCGACCTTGCGAAGCGAGCAGATCAATAAGCACCGTGTATGAGTATGCATACTCAGGGTCAGCGTCCAAGGCACGGCGCAACGTCTGTTCGGCGGTCTGTTCGTCGCCGGACACTCTCTGCGCCTGCGCGAGAAACGTCAGATGCTGTGCCGTAGGATCGAGAGCAGCCGCTTCGCTGAGCACCCGGACCGCATCTGCAGGACGGTCCTGATGATTCAGATAGTTGAATCCAAGCTCAACGCGGGTTTGGACTTCATTCGGATCGAGCGCGATTACCTGCTCCTGGACAGGGAGAGCTTCGTCGTATTTTCCGAGGAACAGGAGGTCAACCGCTAGTGCTATCAAGATATCAACGTTATCAGGGTCTTCCTCGAGAGCTTTCGAGTAAACGGCCACCGCGCCATCCAAATCGCCCTGGCGCTCCAGGTCGTACCCCTCCTCGGCGGGACCACTACAACCCACCAACAGCGTTTCAAGAATCACCAAGATCGCAATCAGAAGAAGACCCCAGCCCAGCCGGGTCTTGCCTACACCGTTAGCCGCCAACTACGCACCCATCCTCCCGATACCTCTTCGGAGCCAATAACCCAATAATTGTTCCAGGGTGGGAGAGAAACCCCTCCCCACGCCATACGACAAGCTTGGAACACCCACGAAAAAGGACCCCGCGGAAGCGGGGCCCTCACTCGTTGGTCTAAAGTTTGAGATCGATGTTTCCGACTAGTTGCGCTCCTACCATCCCGTGGAGAAGGTTCCGTCTACAATCTTCACAAAAGTGTTCCCTGCGGCCGCCTTGTTGACAACGACACCGAACTTGTTGAGGGATGCCGAGACTGTGCCCACGCAGTACGTGGTATCGGTGCCATAGAAGTTCACGGTGTTGGTTGAAGTGGTTGCCGTCGCCGCAATGGCTGTAGTCGTGGCAGCGTCGGCCAACGCCGTGAAGACAATCGACGGTTCTATCGCATGGAGAACATCACCGGTCATCGGTTTGGTGGCATGGACAGGATTGAAAGTTTGCAGGTCGACATAGGCTGTTTCAATCGCCGTCATGGCATTACGAACCAAAGATTTAGCAGCTGAGTCTTGAGCCTTTTCGCGCTGGCCCAGGAAGGTGGGGATGGCGATCGCCGCCAGAATGGCGATGATGATGATCACCACCAAGAGTTCGATGAGGGTGAAACCCTTCTGGCCCCTCATCCGTTTGCGGAACAGGTTGAGCATTACGTTTTCCTCCTTGCTCTCGGACGGCTATTGCCTGTTGCTTATGGCCTGTCGGTTCATACCGGGGCACCGACTACGGTATCGGCAGTATCCACGGGAACTTTAGTCCGCAGCGTGCATCTTTCGACCGATGGTGGTAGCCGGGAGTCCGGGCAAGCGGTAACAGACGTCCGCCGGCTATCATCACCACGAACGTCCGCCGGCCGCACGCAGACTAGGGTGTAGTAACCACCGCTTCCGACGACGGGAGTTCCCGCCAATCGAGGATCTGATACGAGCCGATGGTCGGGAAATACGGCGGAGGATTGTGAAGCAGAAACGAGTCGTAAACATTCGCCCCGTTATTGAAGCCACAGTAGTCGCTGCCGGAGGTCGTAGCCCGGGTAGGCGTATCGTGCGAAGAGATCGACCCGTAGAAGGTCAACAGGTCGCGTCGCGGGCCCCATTGGCTGGAATAGCCGGAGGAGTCCCTGCTCACGTACTCCGCGCCCTCCTGAGCGATCATGGCAGCGTCGATCTCCATGTCTACGGTGGAAAGGGGGGTTCCGC
>CAZOJR010000042.1:0-2208 GCA_964580165.1 uncultured Gaiellales bacterium | reverse complement strand
TTGTTCTGTGCAATTAATCCAACCACCACGCTGCCGTCCTTGACTGAATACGTAAGATCCCCTACGACGTTTATCGAAGTGGCGTCTCTTTTGCCCGACGGATTGAGCTGGCCGGAGCAGGCGATGGTAATGCGACCGTCGAGATCGGTCCCCTCTACCCACACGTTGTCGTTGACGTAGATAACCCCATTACTCGGGTAGTCACGCACGGCGCTCAAAGTGCCGTAGGTAAGGTAGCCCCCCCGATTGTTGCCACTCGAGTAGGTTCTGCTTTCATATTCTCCCGTTACTTGAGCCACCTGATAGCGCTCGTCGGGTAGCAGCTTGATATACCAGCCATGAGCGGCCCCATAGCTGGTCGGATTCACGTACGGAAGATTGTGAATACCCACGCCCTTGCTGCTGAGGCGCACAAAGTCGGAAGTGACCGTCGAGAAGTCGATTATGGGAACGGGGTAGTTCCATAACGCCCGCGAGGAATCACCGGATGGTATGTCGCTGGACCAGACACCCGCCTTCGTTGAACTCTCGTATGTGTAACTCGAACGCGCGCAGGTGACGGTATCGATGATGTTGCTCGTCTCGATGCGTATGCCGGTGTTGGAATGAGTCTTTCCGTGCCAGACCCGGTCCAACGGTCCGCCTATATACACCGACTCGTCGACAAGCAAGATGTACTCGCTAAATGAAGGCCGCCCGATGTGGGCGCTGACAGTCCGGGGCACTTCGGTTGGAGATTCGGCCGTCCCAGTGACCTTTACCGTAATGCGAGAATCCTGTCCGGAGGGAGGGGTGACTTCGATGGTGTACGTCCCTTTGACGTCGGCACTCTTGTCGGCCAGCTGGATCGTCTGCTTGTGAACGTCCGTTTCGGGATTATCAGGAATGGCAAAATCATTGAAGTCCGACGAAGCCCCCGACGCCACCATCCAAAGGTATTGATTCAGACCGGCCTCGGCCAGAGATTGGGTATACGCCCTGTCCCGAGCCACGTGCTGTTGGTTGGTCGAGATGGCGGCCAGGAGCACCGCGCCCATCATGCCAACGACCAAGAGCACCACCATCACCAGCGGCAGGATGTAACCTTCCTGGCCGAGTAGACGGGCCTTCGTTCTAGCCATGAAGGACTTCATTCAAGCCCCCCGCTGTATCTCTGCCGTATCTGTACAGACGTCGCCAGCACAACGTTCCCCTGTGCCAACTCCGGTCTCTCATTCACCTGCACCGAGATGGATACGGTCACAATCGAACGCCGCTCCGTGGCATTCGCGGGCGTGAATTGCTCCAGGTCAGTGCCGTTGTAGCGGTAGTACCCAAAGACGGGACCGGTTCCATTGCGAACGGCATCCTGCACCACGATTCCGTTCGTTTCGTAGCTGGGGTATTCCCAATGTGGATTCGAGCCCGATATCCACACAGGCACGGCCGTTTGATTCAGAAGCGTCGTACCGCTCAGATAGTAGCGGACCTTCTCCGGTATCTCGTCTCCGTCGAGATCGCAGTAGAACTCGATATCTTGCGGTAGAGCCGTCGCTACAGAGTTGGATATCGTCGTTGTATTATCGGCAGAAGAGGTTGCCATGCGGATGAAGCGGGCCATCTGATTGATGGCGGTCCGCGCGTCATCCTGGTTCTGTATGCGCACTCCTTGAGAGTGAAACGCCCCGGACACGTTTGAGAACAGCATGAGCACGGCCACGCTCACAATGCTAGCAACGACGATCACGACAAGTAGCTCAATGAGCGTGAAGCCATCCTCGCGGCAAAGCCTCTTCTTAAAACAGCCCAAGCCGGGCAACCCCCGCTGGGCCACCGATCTTCGACCCATCGCCTTCGCCACTATCGCCTTGTATTTTTGATCCGCCATTGGCTCTGTCCTCGCTTGGGAGCACGCACTAGCGGCGGTAGATATAGACCGTCGCTTCGGTCGAGCCACTGACCGCAATGTTGGTCTCCAGCCGGTAATAGTCGTTATGAGTGATAGTGACTCCATAGGTCCTCGCCTCGAGGTTGTCGAAGAAGACCCAGCCGCCCGTGCCGGTCCGAGCAGACCGGCCGTTGTCCAGAGTCACCCAGGCATTCGAAACGGAGTAGTCCCACCAGCCCCACAGGAGAGTGCGCACATTGACCCTCAGACTGTGTCTCACCGGCACGGTGGTGGTCGTGGTGCTGGCCGTGGTCGTGGTCGTAACTATGCTCGTAGTGGTT
>CAZOJR010000041.1:0-11112 GCA_964580165.1 uncultured Gaiellales bacterium | reverse complement strand
ATTAGCCGTGTGCTCCTTACCCGCCTCGATCTGGAAGACAGTGAGCAGACCGGGGTGGAGAAGGTAGAGGACGGCGAACGAGGACAGAGCAGCCAAGAGGATCGATGAACCCTGTTGAGATACCCGTCGACTCCGACGCTCTCAGAGCTAACCTTCCCGGAACCGCGCAGCCGGTCAATATCCCTGAACGATATCAGCCTCTACTTGAGGCGGTGGATGGTTATCACGGTGTAAAGACGCCTCTGACGGAGACGCTGGCCGAGTACTTCCATACCTACCGCAACGTGGATCTGCTGGTCGACGGCTTTCAGACAACGCTCCTGCACAACTGGACCTACTTCGAACGATCCGACGACCGCGTTCAAGCTTTCGCGCTTCTATCTGAACTGGTTCTGGATCTACTCGACACCCCGCTCTCGTCGCAGCAGGCTTCGTTGCTCCTGCGACAGTTGCTGACCTGGTACACCGCCGCGCTCAATGGTCCCCATGGAGGCGACTACAACGAGCCCCTGCGCAATGTGGCCGAATGTTTGTTGAGATTCATTCCTCGCCAGCCGCTAGCAGCGCTGGAGCGTGACACCCTCCTGCGGATGCTGGTAGAGTCCACCGCCCGGCATCAGGACATCGAACCGGCCTTCGCCGCACTGTATCGGTCACTTCTGCTTCTCGGATACCAACGCATCGCAGAGCGGTTGCCCTTGCCCGAATGGGCAACCTCAGGAGAAGCTGAGCTGACCGATCCTCGAGCACTGGCAAACGCCTTCGCCGATCTGGCGCCCGACCGCATCGACGGCCTTATCGCTAAGGCCAAGACCGCGACAACGGCCGAGCTCCTTTCGCCCGGACTGCCTGCCTTTTCAGCGATACTCGACCGGGCCATCAACGAGGTATTTCGAATCAACAATCTCGAAGACCGCTTCGCCGTATGTCTCTACTTCCTCAAGGACGACACCCTCGGCTACCGTCAAAATGAGGTTATGGTTGATCTGCTGGCCGTCGTGCGACAGCTGATGAGACCAGAGAGACATATGGATGTCGAACGGATCCTCAGCCGCCTCACCCGATTCTTCCGTGCACGTGACAACCAGTTTCTACTCATGCGTTTCTTGTGCTATGAAGCCATTGGCGTAGCCATCGGCGAGGCAGGCAACGTGGAAGCTGCTGACCACCTAATCGAAGACGTCCTCTCCTGGCATTTTCAATATCCCGACATTCAAGGCGCTACCGATGATTGGGAGACAGTGGTCAATCCCTACCACTTGCCCAAGATCCGATGCTGGATGCACATCATCGAGTCTAATCCTGCTCTTTACGAGCGGCTGGCAGCAGCCCTCAACGTGCAATTGCGACTAGGCGGCGTCTACATCGCCGATACCGACTTGTTTCAACGCGATGTAACCCGCTTCTTGAATGCCGACATCCGTCCCATCTACTTTGTAGCCAAGCAGTTGCTACGCACCTTCCCGGTGTATTTCAACGACGTAGGAGCCGAGGGTGAGCTGCGTGCGGTCACGACCGAACTTGATGAGATCTGCGGGCGTCGCGACACCCTCATGCACTTCCTGCGGAAGCAATCCCACGCCGAGTCGTCCAATCGCTTGGTAGCTTTCTCCCGGGCGATACTCACGTACTGGACCACCTTGGATGCGTCGGGATTGGAGCCCTTTCTGTCGGTTAACACCTTGGCCGCTGTTCGCTGCGAGAGAGAGTGGGCCGAAGAACCTCACCTGGTGCTCCTAGCCTTGAGGAGAATCCTGGACAGACCGGGGAGAGCCATCACAGCAACAGACGCCGCACAGGCGGACAAAGCAGCTAAGGAGACCAGCGACTCTCAGGTAACAAAGAAGGCGCAGCCTTCACCATCCGCCAACGAAACGTTTATCGATCACCTCGTACAGCTTCAGCCCAAGGGGTTGGCAGAGCTACTGGCCCAAACCGGCCCGAAGGCGGGCAAAGGATCGGATGAGGAACCGCATGGTCCACGTCGCGTCGCACTTATGGTCCGGACTCATCAACTACTTGCTCAGAAGTACTCGTTGTCGGCTGAAGGAGTGGGTACGGAGGTCGACCGGCATCTCAGGCTAGATGCTGCCACCCGTTCCTGGTTCAGTAAAGCTCTGGCCACGTGGCAGAAAAAACCCGGGATTGCTACTCGCGAACTCCTGCTCGACGCCGCACTCTCCGTTCTCGAAGAGCTGAAGACCATCATTCTCGATCCCACTCCATCGGCGGCTGTGGAGAATATCTATCAGAAACGCCACATCGCCGCCGGCATCCCCTCCATGTATGGAACCTATGCGGAGCCCAAGTTTGATGCTTTGGGTCTCTCATTCCGCGTTGAGAACCTGGTGTCACGGCTACTCGATGACCTGGTCGCGGAAAACACTCTCTCCTACGTGACGCGCGATTCGCTCCGGAAAATGGCCGCTACCATACAGCTCTTCGAGCGAGCGCTCTCCGTTGATGGCATCGACTCACGGAGCCTCGCCGCGAATCTGCGTCTCCTGGAGTCGGGGTTCAACAGCTATAACTTTACCTTCCATCAGTATCACAACGTATTCCAGTTCATCGCCGGATCGGTCACCGAACTCTCACGCACATCGATCCTGAGCCACGATCAGATACTGCACGCAGTGCTCGGCTATGACCCCAGGCAGTGCGAAGCTCGGGGTATGCCGGTGGATGCCGTTTCTGAGATGGTACTGCGCGAGGTTTTGGTGTCAGCCCTGGGGATGCAGGCGCTGGATCGATACGTCTCTGCCGCTCTACGCCAGATCTCCACTCTCACAGGCAGGCTGAGCAACCACGCGCTCACTCGGATGATGAACTATGACCCCGAGCGCCTCATTTCCCCCATCCACGAAGCTAAGCCCGGCATAGACGATCAGATGACGTTGGGGTTCAAGGGCCTGGGGCTCAAGCAGATGGCTTCCTACGGACACCAGATCCCCCAGGGGTTCATCCTCTCTACCGAGTTATTCAGTGCCATGCCGGCAATGGCCTATCGCCTGCTCTTCGACGACACGCTCGACCGTATCCGAGCCGCCATCGTGCGCCTGCAGAAGGAAACGGGCCTTCGCTTGGGCGACCCGGCCCGCCTCCTCACGCTGTCAATCCGGTCGGGTGCAGCCATATCCATGCCGGGTCTCATGATGACCTTCATGGATGTCGGGCTCAATGACAAACTGGCAGAGAGCCTCTCCCGTAGACCGGGCTTTGAGTGGGCCGCTTGGGACTCGTACCGCCGATTTCTTCAATCGTGGGCTATGCCTTCGGGAGTTGAACGAGACGTTTTCGATGGCATCATGGCGGAGTTCAAGATACGCCACGGAATCGAGCGCAAGTTGGACTTCCTGCCCGAGCATATGCGCGAGCTGGCCTTTACATACAAAGCCAGAGCACGGGATTTAGGAGTTAGGTTCACCGACGATCCGTTCCGCCAGGTAGTTCAGTGCGTGCGAAAAGTCCTCGAATCCTGGGATTCCCCCGAAGCCAAGCTCTACCGGCGGTATCTCGGCGTGGCACCGGAATGGGGTACCGCTGTGGTGGTTCAAAAGATGGTGTTTGGAAATCTCAGCAGAGAGTCAGGGTCGGGGGTAACCTTCACCCGTAACCCCTTGGAGCCACATAGCAGTCAAGTCAGGCTGTTTGGTGACTTCACCGTTCGCAGCCAGGGAGAAGACCTGGTTGGCGGTCTTGTGTTTCCCTGGCCCATCTCCGAAGCTCAGCGCCTCGCCAGCCCCACCTACCAGGGCATCGAGCATTCTCTCGAGAAGGATTTCCCGGATGTCTACGGAGCACTGCTCAAGGTGGCTCGCGATCTAGTGGGCAAACATGAGCATGACCCCCAAGAGATCGAGTTCACCTTCGAATCGGCCTCGGGCAAGGACCTCTATATTCTCCAGAAGCGGGCAATGGTGCACGATCAACAGGCCGACGCGCCGTTCTTTGATGCGTCGTCGCCGAAGTTCGGCCCCCCGGTCGCGGTAGGCATGGGAGTAGCGGGAGGTGCATATTCAGGGCGGGTGGCTATCAACATCGAGCAGATCGAACATCTCACGGCCGAAGCTCCCGACGATAACATCCTGCTCTTGCGGCCGGACACAGTCCCCGAAGATATCACCATGATCACCCGGGTATCGGGCCTTCTGACTGCCCGGGGCGGATCTACTTCTCATGCGGCCGTAACCGCGAAACGCCTCGGTAAGACTGCCGTGGTGGACTGCCGGGCATTGGAGGTAATCGAGAGCCAGGGAATCGCCAGGTTGGCGGGGGTCGGGGTAGTGGTTGGCGACTGGATATCGATAGATGGGCGCACCGGAAACATATTCTTGGGCCGCCTTCCCATACGGGCACACGCCGGCCACACGCTGTGACGAGGATAGAGTCCAAGTCGACCCAAACGACCAGAAAGGCACACAGATGAGCGCTCCGAGAGCATTGGGGATCAACGGTTTAGGCCGTATCGGTAAGCTGACCTTGTGGTATCACCTGGGTCATGACGACTTCGATCGTCTTGTGGTCAACGTCGGCCGTCCGGTAGGCACGTCACTACAATCCATTGTGGAGTATGTGGGTAAAGACAGCACGTACGGACCCCTCC
The DNA here is from genome assembly GCA_964580165.1 of uncultured Gaiellales bacterium. GTDB lineage: Bacteria > Actinomycetota > Thermoleophilia > RBG-16-64-13 > RBG-16-64-13 > RBG-16-64-13. The sequence continues at coordinate 6,509 of CAZOJR010000041.1, read as the reverse complement.
ATCGCTACCTGGAAGGACACAGAGGTCGCCCTGACATCCGGATTGTCAACGAATCGACAGGGGTCATACGCGCACATGGCAAGGAGATCGTGTTCTTACGAGAGGTCCGCAATCCCAAGGACATCCCGTGGCGCGACCACGGTGTAACCCTCGTGGTCGACTGCACCGGCAAGTTTCGCGACCCTCATGTTGAGGCCGAGGATTCCAAGGGCGCGCTCCGGGGCCACTTGGCCGCCGGAGCGCGCGCAGTATTGCTCAGTGCGCCCTTCAAGAGCAAGCTCAAGGGTGTGCCGCTGCCCGACGACTCCTGCATTCTCATACATGGGATCAATCACCTCAACTACGATCCGGCCAGGCACAAGCTGGTGTCGGCCGCGTCATGCACCACAACGGCGCTCGCGCATATGATGCGTCCGCTACTGATGCGCGATCTCACCCGCAATATGATCACCGCTGGCATGAGCACAGTTCACGCCGTTACCAACAGCCAGCCTGTGCTGGACGCCGTTCCCGGTTCGGGTGCAACCGACCTGCGCAAGACCCGCTCGGGCATGAATAATGTGGTCATCACCTCGACCAACGCAGCGAAGGCTCTCGAGCAGGTCATGCCCGAGATAGCCACCATCGGGTTCATGGCCGATTCGGTGCGCATACCCACCGCGAGTGTCAGCCTCATTATCCTCAACGTGACCTTCCAGACCGAGGCGCTGCCGGATGGTACCGTCACCGTCGACCGCGATGAGATCAACGCCATTTACAAGGAAGCAGCGGCAGGCGAGGCCCGTGGCCTGGTCAAGTACAGCGACGAACAAAATGTCTCGGCCGACATACTGGGGGAAGACGCGGCGGTGGTCATTGAAGGAATCGAGACCCATACCCGCACAGGCTTCGTCGATCTGAAACTCCCCGGAGGCTGTGGCGAGCACCGGATTCCGCTCACTCACGTCAAGGTCTTCGGCTGGTACGACAACGAGATGGGCAGCTACACCCATCGCCTGGGTGAACTCACGGCTCATGTGTCCCGGAGCATGTAGGAATCGAACAGGCACGAGCCGGTTAGCCACTAATACATCTTGACGGCCAGTTCTCAAGAACCGGCCTCTTTCGAACGGGGTCTATTCGCCGCCCGGGACAATGACTATCTCGGCGGTGACTTCCTTAGCCGGACCATCATCTTTGAACAAGGCGGGACTGATCACCAACCGAGCAATGGTCCTGGGACGTTGGAAACGCCGGGGGCCAGCCGAGCCGGGGTTCAAATACAACGTCCCACCCCGCCTCTCCACGACCGCCAAGTGGGTGTGCCCTGTAATTACCACCGCGAAATCGCCTTTGAAGAGGTCAGTCGCCGCACTCACACGCTCCCGTGGAGATCTCGACATATGCTCCACTGAGATAGCGGTGCCTCCCAGTTCCAATTCGGCCCTCCGCGGCAGAATCTGAGCCCAACTGTTGAAATCGCAGTTGCCCCGGACCGCAGTGACTGGTGCCAGCGCTTTCAAGCTCTCCAACACATGAGGCGAGCCCACATCACCCGCATGGATGATGTGATCAACCCCGGCCAGCGCCTCTGCCACTTGCGGATATAGATGCCCGTGAGTGTCGGAGAGGACCCCTACGGTGACAACTCCTACAGTCGTCACACCGCGCTTCGCATCTGCCCTAGACAAGGTCATCGTCGCAGGGGTCGTCTTCGAGGAAATCATCGTCAAAAAGAGTATCGTCCACCTCGTTCCCTGGAGGAAGACAGCCCTTTTCTTGCGCATAGCGGGCCAAGAGCTCGGCCTCACGCTGCGTGTATAGTGGATTGAACTCCACCAAGAAATGAACGGCGCGGACGCAGAGTGAATCCGTCAGAGATTCAGTCAACGCACGCCCCAAATCGGCAGCCCCAATTATACGAAGCACCTGTCCCGCACTGTCAAAGAGCCGGAAGACCCCGGCGCCATGCGGAACACCCTCGACGGTCTTCTTGTCAAAAACCTGCCGTCCATCGGGCGGAAGCACCACAGGCGGCAGGTTTGATCTTTCCCGGCGTTCATCCAGCCACCGGCTACCCGCGCTTTCCGCAGCAGTCAGCGCGCCCGTGGGACACACCAGAATACAGAGGCCACAAAAGGTACACCCGGAAGCACGGAGTGTGTCTCTCTTCGAGCGAACCACCACTGACGGCACAACATCCGCCGGTGTACTCCCTCCAGCTTGGCACTCATGGTCCACGACCATCATCTCCAGCGCCCGGCCCGCTTCGAGTGCCGTATCACATACACGTACGCACCGGGCACATCCGATGCACAATCCTGCCTCACGCCGGATGCGTCCCTCGGTTACCGCTTCTCGCGATACGATCACAGGCTGGCGTGCCATCGCCAAGGCTTCGTCGATGAAATGCGCCACCTTACCCAACTCACAGCGGCCGAACTCCCTACAGCAACGAGCTTCGGGTGGGTGACCGTATGTGCATTCGTCACGAGAGCAGCCATCGCGGTCGGGGCAACTGAGGCAGGTGTGCGGGTGCCGTAAGAAGATGCGAGCAAGCCGTTCCAGCCGCATGGCCCGCAGATCCTGGTCGTCGGTAGTGATCTCCATGTTGGCCGCGACGGTCGTCGTACAGGCTTGGACCACAGAGCCGTCGCCAAGACGCACCACGCAGAGACCGCATTCGTTCCAGAGAGTACCCTCTTCGTTACTGCGTGCCTCAAACAATGCATTGCCGGAGCCAGTCTCCGCCTGATGGTCAAGACCGGGATAGTGACATAAACGGGGCACGTAATGCCCGGCGGCATCACAGGCATCGAGAACAGTAACGCCAGCGCCAACCCTTACGGTCTTCCCGTCAACCCGCACATCCAAGATCCGCTCCGGTCGCACCGGCCCTACCAACTGTGACGAAGAGCGCCAGCCGGGCACGCACTTGTGCACGGGAGCTTATGCCGAAACCCTCCGCCACCATTGCGACCCTTACATGCAGAGCAGAGTTCGCGCAGGCGCCTGCGTGCATCCCCCCTTACTACCGCGACAAAATCATCGTAGTCGTCCATCTCTATGGCGTATACACCCTGGGGACAGGCAGGCACACATGCATGGTGCTCGCACGAAGCGCAGATCGAACCATCGATTGTAATGTAGTAGAAGCCGGAACCGTCCTCATATCCGTAGTTGGCGATCATGAGGCTGCTGTTATTCCGGGTAATTGTCTCTGCGAATGATTTGAATAGGTCGGCCAAGTTGGGTAGTACTCATCAGCCATAGAATCCCACGCCACGAGCACCAGGTTCTCCGTCTCGCCTAACCTTGTGCCACACGATATTGGTCTTATAGGTGAAGCCCCACCCTTCGAGCACTTGAAGCCTTTCCCTCAACAGCGCATTCGGCACCCAGAGGTAGAGATGGCTATCCTCAGCAGTCACCCCGGACACCGGAAGACCAGCGATCTCCGCAAGCGATAACGTACAATACCGAGTCAGTCGCTTGTGCTCGGGCGCCATCTTGCCGGTTCGGTTGTTGAACTGCCAAGGTGGGTCAGCAAGGACCGTACCGTATTGTCCCTGCACACTGGCAACAAAATCTTCAAAGGCCACCATTACAATCCCCTCTCGCCCCATGCGTCGGTGCAAGCCGGCCCAAGACACGGGGCGAGAATCACCCTAGACAGCACCACCCATCGTGGAAGCCTTCTCCTTCTCAGCCTTCCGATGCAAAGAATAGGCAAAAAGTGATGCCCCCAATGCCCCGGCTATCTGCGGATCAAGCACCGAATCATCCGGCAGCCTGATCGCCTCCACTCCAATCAATCGCTCGATACGACGGGTCACCCCGATATTCTTCCCTATCCCTCCGGTAATGAAAAACTCCCGCTCCACCCCAAGACGCTCGATAAGCCCGGCTACCCGTTGAGCCATAGCAGCGCAGTAGGCCGCCAACACCCGGTTGACACTCCAGCCGGCACGGAGCAAGGAGGTAGCCTCCGACTTTGCGAACACCGTGCAGACATTGCTGACAGGCTGTGGTTCCTTGTCGATTTCGAAAGAGAGCCGGCCAATATCCTCTATGGGCACCGAGAGCACGTCGGCGATTACCTCCATTCCTCGACCGGTGCCCGCCGCGCACTTGTCGTTCATGATGAAGTTGAGCACCTTGCCCCGTTCATCGCACCGGATGACCTTGCAGTCCTGCCCCCCCATATCAAGAATGGTTCGGACACTCGGCCCGGCCATGGAGTTCGCACCCCGGGCATGGCACGCTATCTCGGTGATGGTCCGATCAGCAAAAGGCACATTGACGCGGCCATAACCGGTGCCTACCGCGTAAGCGACATCATCCAGCGTGATACCGAGCGGCTCGCTCGCCCCTTTGAAAGCTCGGATAGCGCTGTCTGGGCTGGAAGAACCGGTACGGGTCGAAAAGAAAGAGATCAACTTGCCGTCGGCAAGAAGAACGGCCTGGGAACTGACAGATCCAACATCGATGCCCACTGTGAGAGCTGAAGCGCTCTGCCAGCTAAGATCAGAAGCCTGCCATGATCTCTCGCTCCATCTCCAGAAGTCCTTGGGCGATTCTTGATCTGTCATGCGTCCACCAACGAGCCCTTCTGAGTACCTTGAGCTGCTTCCCAGGCAACAAGAGCCGCACCGTGAGCCCCCATATACTCCGCATACAGCGGCACGTATATGTCCACTCCGCCCAGAGCCTCCGACAGCGATTTGACGAATCCAATATTCAAAGCCGTTCCCCCGCCCAAGACGACCGGATCTTCGATCCCGATGCGTCGCACCATCGTCGACACCCGGCTAGCCATGGCATCGTGTACAGCGCGGGCAATATCGGCGGGAGGAGTGTTGGTGTGGATGAGACTCACCACCTCCGACTCAGCAAACACCGTGCATTGAGCGTTCATGGGAATAGCCTCCGTGGAATCGAGAGAGGCCTGGGCAAAATCCTCCAGTGGCATCTCGAGGGCCCTACTCATGGCTTCTACAAAGGCACCCGCTCCGGCAGCACACTTCTCGTTGATGGCGAAGTCGATCACCTTCCCACCAGGTCCCAGCCGGATGGCCCGGGCCTCATCGGCCCCTACGTCTATGACAGTACGCGCTTCCGGAAAAAGGGCGAAGGCCCCTCGGGCGTCAGCCGCGATCTCTGTCGGTTGCTCCACAGCAAATGTCAGTGCCTTGCGACCCGCACCTGTAGCTGCCACTAAGTCGATTTCCTCCCGCCCTACGCCCGCCAACCCAGCAGCCTCGTTCAACCCTCGTTCGGCCGACTCCTCATGATCGAACCCCGACGCGACCACCGCCCGCGCCACCAAGTTGCCATCCTTGATCAGCACGGCGTGGACGTTCTTGGCCCCTACATCGATTCCGGCGACTAGCATATGCAACCCCTAACCATTCACGATGAAGCAATAGCTCCGACCACCCCACTCTGCCATTCCGCGGGGTTAAGCGCCAGGCCTCGAGCCAGCGCACGACCGTTTACATCCTCCGTGCCGGTAGGCACTCTTTCCATAACCGCCCTGTGCAGCGACTCAAGCGAAACAAGACCGGTGATTCCGACAACCGCACCCAAGGTCAAAATGTTGGCGGTTTGCGCACGGCCCGTTTCTGCCACGGCCAGTCGAGTAAACGGAATGGTGAACGTCGCCCCTCCAAAGGCCGGCGGGTCCACCACCTTCTCGGAATCGTAGATGAAGATGCCGTCGTTGCGCAAGGAGCCGACATATTGAAATGCGGCCAACTGAGACAGAGCAACAAGCAGGTCAGCCTGCTCCAGTTCTGGGTAGTCGATTGCTTCGCGGGAGATGATGACGTCACTCCGACTATAGCCACCCCTGGCTTCTGGCCCGTACGACTCGGTCTGTACCACACGATGATGGTCGAACGTAGCCGCCGTAGCCAGTATGACGCCCATTAGTATGACCCCTTGACCTCCACTACCGCCGAACCGTACCTCGACCAAATCGCGGTCCGCGAGCAATCCGCAGCGCTCCTTGGATGCCAAGGCGCCAGCCTGTGCACTGGTAAACACCCCCTGCTCCCGGGGGATGTTATCAGCCGCAATCATTTCTCGCTCCGGTATGTCATTGAGCCGCTTCAGCTTGTACGCGGGCCACAGTTTCGGCGTACGTGCGCCTGAACTCAGGCATACTCGTATCCCGGCACAGTACCCCGGTAATGATCTTACCCGCCAACTCCTCGGGAGACATCTGGGCCGCTTTGGCCTTGGGTACGGACCGATCCAGCTCATCCTGCAGCATGTCTACGGCCTTGGCGGGTTTATTGCGCCGTCCGTATTCTGTAGGACAGGGCACCATGGCTTCGACAAAGGCAAAACCGGGATGCTGAATGCCCTGCTTGATGAGCATCTCGGTCTGACGAACGTTGGCCGCCGTACCCCGGGCTACGAAGGTTGCGCCCGCTGCCTCGGCCAAACGGCAGAGATCAAATGGCGGCTCAATTTGGCCGTAGGGAGCCGTGGTAGCTCTCCTGCCTGGTTCCATAGTGGGTGAG
>CAZOJR010000040.1:2867-11187 GCA_964580165.1 uncultured Gaiellales bacterium | reverse complement strand
TCCCCCTCCGGGTCCTGACGGGCCACCTGCCCCTCAGGAACATCCGCCGACGGTTGCTCGCCCTCGTTCTTGAACTTGAAGCCGACCGCCTCGATCTTGTCCTGAGCTTCCTCCGCACTCAGGCCCACAACTGAGGGCACTACACCCAATTCCTCCCCCGGACTACCCCAACTGGAGAAGATGGCATAGGCCGCGCCGCCGAGAGCCAGGATCAAGACGATGACCAACACCCACGGCCAGATACTCTGCCGGTGTGGAGGCTCGTCATAGTAGGGGTCGGGGGTGAAGGCCGGATCCTCAGAAACCCGCCGACGTATCTGGGTGGGCTGCGCCCCACCGGCCGCAGCCGCGGCTGCGGCTGCGGCCGGGCTCATGACCTGCGTAGTCTGTTCCACATAGGCAGCAGGCACGCTGACCGGCTGTCCCTCTCGCACCCTCTCCAAGTCGTCGAGCATAGCCTGCGCCGTGAGATACCGCTCAATGGGATGTTTTCCCAGAGCGCGCAGGATAACCGCCTCGAAGTTCTCCGGAATATCCGGCACGATGTTGCGCGGAGGTACCGGCTGATCGTGCACATGCTGCATCGCAATGCTTACCGGATTGTCACCATCGAACGGGAGTTTGCCCGTGACCATCTCGTACATGACTATGCCCAGCGCGTAAAGATCCGAGGCAGCCTCCACCGGCTGCCCCTGCGCCTGTTCGGGCGACAGATAATGCGCCGTCCCCAAGATGGACCCGGCCTCGGTCATGGTCGAAGCACTACCGGCCCTAGCAATGCCGAAGTCGGTCACCTTCACCCGGCCATCGTTGTCAACAATTATGTTCTGGGGCTTGATATCCCGGTGAATCACGTCCCGGCGATGGGCAAAACGCAGCGCTTCCAGGATCTGGGTGGCAATGGAGATCACCAGATCGGGGCTGAGTGGAGCATACTTGAGGATGATTTCCTTAAGCGAACGCCCCTCCAGGTACTCCATAGCGATATAGTAAGTACCTTCCGCCTCGCCCCTGTCGTAGATCTGTACAATGCTGGGGTGATTCAAACTAGCAGCGCTGCTCGCTTCCCGCCGAAAACGCTCTACAAACTGCTCATCGTTGGCGTAGCGTGCGGACAGAACCTTGAGAGCCACCTGCCGGCCCAGAAGACGGTCGTTGGCCAGGTAGACATCGGCCATACCGCCGCTACCCAGCTTGCGGACGACCTCGTAGCGATCGTCAAACACACGTCCTATCACGGTCTCATCGTCCTCCGAAATGCTCCTGCGCTTCCGGCCATCTGATTTGTATGCCGCGCAATACTACCCCATCAACAAGTATCACAGACCAAGAGCGGCTGCTATTACCTGCCGAACGATCGGAGCCGCCACACTTCCACCAGTGCCGGCATTTTCAACCAGCGCCACAACCACTATCTGCGGCTCGTCTGCCGGCGCAAAGCCGGCAAACCACGCGTGCGGTTCGCCGTCGGCCACTTCGGCGGTCCCTGTCTTGCCCGCCACCTGGACGCTACTGAGGGCGGCCCCGGTTCCCGTACCGTTCTTTACCACCTCGACCATAAGATCGCGGACGATACTTGCGGTCTCAGCAGATACCGGCCTGAGCCATACCTCGGGTTCGGTCTCATCAAGCACCGCGCCGTGGTAGGCAAGCACTTGGGACACCAGGTAGGGCTTCATGATGCTTCCTCCGTTTGCGATGGCCGCAGTTGCCAGCGCGATCTGTAGAGGAGTTGCCAGCACCTCTCCCTGACCGTACGAAGCCTGGGCCACATGCGCCTTGTCCAGATCACCCGCTTCGGGGAAGGAACTGGTGGCCCCGCCCAACGACCACGGCAGCTCTTCGCCGAAACCGAAGGCGGCGGCGTAATCAGCCAAGACCTCGGCGCCCAACGTAACCCCCACTTTCGCAAAGGTGGTATTGATACTGCTGGCGAACGCCTCGGTGAAATCGTGTTCTCCGTAGACATTGCCACCATAATTGTTGACCACGAAGCCACCCGCCGTAACGCTGCCGGTATCGGTGAATCCGGTGTCGGGAGTAACAGTGCCCGTCTCCAGAGCCGCTGCCGCCACAACCGTTTTGAACACTGATCCGGGAGGATAGAGGCCCTGAATTGCCCGGTTGAACAGGGGCTTATCGGGGTTGGTATTGATGTCGTCCCAAATCTTAGCGAGTTGGTTCGGGTCGTAGCGTGGATATGAGGTCATGGCAAGTATCGCGCCGGTGCGGGGATCGAGCGCTACAACGGCCCCCTTGCGCTCCCCCAGTGCCTCAACCGCCGCCTGTTGTACGGCCATGTTAATGGTCAGCTTGAGATCGGCGCCCCGGTGAGTCTTGCCCAGTAAATCATCCCAGTAGCTGGTGAATCCGAGCAGCCCGGACTGCCCCGACAACTCCTCGTTGTACACCCGTTCGACCCCTGCCCGCCCGTACTGCAAACTGTTATAGCCCAACCACGGGGAGGTGAGATCGCCCTGCGGGTATTCACGTTGGAAATACTCGCCTTCTTGGCGGTTCACTGCCAGTTCCACGTTGTCCGCCGAGAGGATCACGCCTCGCTCAACCCTCATCTCATCCTCAACAGCACGCGTGTTGGCAGGGTTCGTCTTCAGATCAGATGCCGCCCAGACCTGCACATAGGTGAGTTGCAGGATCAGAGCAACAAAAAGAAGTGCGAAGAACAGAAACAGCCTGCGAAGAGGTCTGTCCATCTAGGATGCCTTGTCACTGATTCGCAGCAACAGAGCCAGCAACACAAAGTTGGCCACTATGGAACTCCCCCCATAGCTGACGAAGGGAAGGGTGATCCCTGTAAGGGGGATCAGTTTGATTACCCCACCCACAATGAGAAAGACCTGCAGGGCGAAGATGCTCGTGAGCCCGGCGGCGAGCAGACGGGGAAAGTCGTCCCGGGACCGCATGGCAATGCGATATCCACGGTATATGAAGATCGTATAAAGCAGGATAATCCCCACCGCACCCACCAAGCCCAGTTCTTCTCCGATGGCCGAGAATATGAAGTCAGTCTCCAAGTTCGGGATGATGGTTTTGCCCGACTGCAAAATGAGATACCCCTCCCCTAGGCCGCGCCCGAACAGACCGCCCTCCGCCAAGGCGAACAGCGACTGCACGATCTGGTAGCCCTTGCCGCTGGGATCAGCCCAGGGGTCCAGCCAGATGTCCACACGGACTTGGACGTGCGGAAAGAGGAAGTAGAGCACGACCGCTCCCACGGAGAACAGACTGAGGCCCACCAACACGTAGAAAAGACGTCCCGTCGCGACGTACAGAAGCGTCAGAAGTCCACCGAAGAACAACAGACTGGTTCCCAGATCCTTCATGAAGATCATCAAAGCCATCGACAGAGCCCAAATGATTAGTAGAGGAGCGAGATAGCGCAGAGGCGGCAACGGCACACCCAGTACTCGATGTGTGCTCACCGTGAGTACTTCCCGCATGTCCACCAGGTACGCGGCGAAAAAGACTATCAGCAGGACCTTCCCAAGCTCACCCGGCTGGAAATGAACCGGCCCCAGATCCACCCACAAACGGGCACCGTTGATCTCGCGGCCGAATATGGCCGTGAAGAGAAGCAACAGAAGCCCCGCGCCCCCAATAACATAACGATACTTGGGCAGCCAGCTCAGATCGCGCACCACGACCAATACCAGCAGGAAAGCCACCAAACCCACGACGAGCCACATGGCCTGCTTGAGCGCCAGATCTTCGTTGAGACGATAGAGCAATACCAAGCCCAGCGTGGAAAGAAGAGCGGTCACCGGCAGAAGGAATGGATCCGACCGGGATGCCAACACTCGTACACCAGTGTGGGCTATGAGGAAGAGAACGATGAAAAGAGCCCCGTATGTGAGAGAGGTCCAGGTAAGAACCGACGCTTTTTGCGTATAAACCAGCGCGAACCCCAACGTGGTCAACACCAGCGCCGGGACCAGAAAGACGATCTCGCGGTTGCGCAGACTCACTGCAAATCGTCCAGCGCCTCGAGGAAAGCGCGTCCCTCGTCCTTGTCCACCAATTCGTGTGTATCCACCCGCTCGCGGAGATAGGGGGCCAGGGATTCGTAATTCACACCGGCGAGTTCCACCACCGAAGAGAGTCCGATACCGAGAAAGCTTCCCGGTAGTCCCCGATACAGGGCAATAGTGCCATCACCATAAGTCCCTACGTAATAGACGGACGAGTTGAAGATAGCGAACCCACCAGCGGCGATACCTAGAACGATCACAATGACAGCGACCGAGTAGATCCACTTGCGCCGTCTCCGCTTCTGGCGAGAAGCTTCAGCGGCGTTCTCATTGACTGCCGGCACAACGGACACTGCCGGCCGGGTATCTGCCTCCTCCCGCCCCTCGGCTGGGGTACCGGCATCCGGCGCATCCGGCGAGAGAGATACACCACCGTCCTGGCTATTCCCCGTGCCTGAAGAAGCGTCCGCGGCCAGCGTCCTGTCGCCCGGTCGCGGACTCACCGGTCGCAATGCCGGAGCCGCTCGCCTGCCGAGACGCTCACGTACCGCAGCAGCCGCTCCTCTGCCCCAGTGCAGCGGCGGTTCTGCCAACGCCCCCCGGTCGGCGGGACCAATTATCACGCCGTCGCCAACCTGGTCATCATCACCTTCTTGGACGCGCTCGCCGTCTTCTCCCACCACGTCCACGACCACAACCGTCACGTTGTCCTCACCGCCGTTGGCGAGAGCGGCCTTGACCAGGAGTCCCGCCGTTTGCTGAGGAGTTTCGCAGCGACGGAGCACCTCGGCGATTTCGACATCAGACACCATGCCGGTCAGACCGTCACTGCAGAGAAGAATCCTGTCGCCATCGCAGACACTCAACTCTCGCATGTCGGGAGCGACCGTTTTTTCCGTGCCGAGGGCCCGGGTAATAACGCTGCGGTGCGGATGAACCGCCGCCTGAGCCGGGGTCAACTCTCCCCGGCGCACCATCTCGCCGACCCAGGAGTGATCCTCTGTAACCTGGATCAAATTGCCGTCGTGGAGCAGATACGCACGCGAGTCGCCCACATGGGCCAGGACAAGCGAACCCTCTCCGACAACAACTGCCGTCAAAGTGGTGCCCATACCCATGAGATGCTCCTCAGCCATGCTACGGCTCGCGATGGCTTGGTTCGCATTCATGACGGCCGTGCGGAGCTCTCTTATTCCGGTCGATTCGGGGTCAAGGGCAAGAAGTCCGAGGCAGGCCATCTGCGATGCCACTTCACCAGCGCGCGCGCCACCCATGCCATCGCACACCGCGTAGAGCCCCCGCCGGAGAATAAACGAGTCTTCGTTGGCTGGCCGGACTAGACCACGATCGCTGGCAACACCCGCTCTAAGACGCATCACCGCACCTCGACCAGGAATATGGTGTCTCCCACCTCGATCCTGTCCCCGGCCCTAAGCCCCCTGGAGCCGGAGATATCGGCCCCGTTCACCTGCGTGCCGTTTGTACTACGCAGGTCTTCTACCCGGAACCCTGCGCCCGTGCTCTCAAAAAGAGCGTGTTTGGAAGATACAAACGTATCATCGAGTTGGATGTCCATCTCTGAAGAACGACCGGCCAGAGCACGGGTGCCAATAGGAAATGCGAGAGCCGTACCAGCCGCCAAGCTGGGACTCCTCTGCACGACCAGCGTCCAAATTCCGCCAGCTCCTCCCATACCGCCGGCCGGCGTGAACTCTTCGCCGGCCGAACGCAAGCCGGCCCCCGGAGGCCACGGCTGCCTTTCGGCACAAGGCGCCGCCGCACGCATTTCACGTGTCGCAGACCGTACCACCTTGTAGATGAAGAGATAGAGGATGATCAGGAACGCGAATTTCCCCACCAGCAGCACGATCTGAAGCATGGGCTCTTCTCCCGGTCCCCAGGTCTCTTACCTGGTCTCCACGGTGATGTGGCAATCCCCTATTACGATCTTGTCGCCTGTGCGTATTGCCGTGCTCGAAACCGGATATCCGTTGACCATCGTCCCATTAGTGGAGTCAAGATCTTCAACCACAATCCTGCCCTCCGACCAGAATACTGCCGCGTGCCGTCGCGAAACGTTGGGATCATCGATCCGGAAATCCACGTCCCTCGATCTACCAATAATCACCCGTCCTTGAGTGAATTCACGCTCCCGGTTCCCAGCTCTCAGCACAATCGTTTGTCTGGCAAGATCCAAGTTTGCAGCATCCTCAGGTGGCACTATCTCGGTAGCCCCAGCGCGCGAACTGCCCCTGGGTCGTCTGGAGAGTTTGACGTGCGCGGCCTCTTGGCGTTCCGCAGGCAACAAAACCGGGGAGGCAGTTGGCGGTGTCTCGAGTCGCTCTGACGAGAGTGAAGCATCTCTCATGTCGCTCGCATCTCTCACGTCACTGCCCCTGGATGGCAGACTACGCTGAATGCGGGAGGGTGCATGCGTTTCACTCAGACCCGGCGCGGTTCTCTCTGCAAGAATGCCGAAGTGACCCGACTGGAGATCATCGTCCACCGTTACAGCTACGCTGATCGCGGCAGGTATGTCGTATTTCTTGGACCGCACATGCTTGGTCAGATGGCGCTCCAGCTTAACCGTCAAGGTCTCCACGCGATCACGTAAACGCTCGTAGTCCTCAGGGCACAAAAAAACCGTGTACCGGTTTCGAACCGACACACCGCCAGCCCGTGGGACCTTGTGGCTCTCCAACTCCTTGACCAGTTTGCGGGCCAATTCTGCCGGTTGTACGTACAGTTTCAACCCCCTTACTCGGCACCACCCAGTCTTCTCAACAACCCGATGGGTGTGGTCCTAGAGAGTACCCACGCGCTCCGAGGAGATTAACAGGGCAGCTAGAAACGCGATTATAGCGCACGGTATGAACGTAACCAGGAAGGGACCCAGCTGTACCGGCACTCCTAGCGCAAGGATGGGTACGAGCACGAAAGCCAGCAGAAGCGCTATAAGATACGTGCTGGCTCCCCACATCCGCCGTACCCGTGAGCGGCCCCACAATGCGTACCACGGCAGGCCGAACAGGGCAAACAGCAATATCTGCACGGCCAGTTCGGGATATGAATCAAGGAGCCGGGCAATCTCCAAAAGAACTGTCCATGGAGAGATTGCGTGCTCGGCCGCCCTGAGTACGGCGCCGGGACCCAGGTTGAATGTGTATGGCATTGTTGTCCATCCTGCGAGGCCTCCGGTCACCACCAGGACAAAACCGCTGAGCAAACCGACCAATGCCCCCCAGCGCCGAGCCAACGCGCCGGCCAGCGGAAGAAGCGCTAGACCCAACCCGATCTCCATAGCCAGGGGCACAGCTCCCGGGAGCAACGCTGCCCATTCCCGGCCGTTCCATCGAAGCAGGGCCATGGTGATCACCGCCGGAAGCAGATAGACCACACCCCAGCCGGCTCCAAACGCGAAGATCGGCGGCGCTAAGAGAACAAGTGTGAGCACTCCTCCCCCGAAAGGCCAGAGAAGCGCAATAAAAGCCGGCACGATAATCAGCGGGATGATCGCCACCTCGGGATAGAAGGGCGCCTTCGGCAACACGTATAGAAGACAGCAGAGAGCGAATAACGCACTCGCGAAGTGTTCTCCCAGATAAGACAAGCGATCCCGGTCGATCCGAACCGGACTCAGTCGCTCCCGCACGCGGGTGGCAAGACGCTCGTCGGGGAACTCCGCCACTTCGGGCACATACTTGGCGGTTCGGGCCAGCATCCGGCCAAAGGTCCCCGCATCGGGCCTGGCATAGCTATCACGGGCCATTGCCCGCGATAGGGCATCACTCAACTCTGCCGGGAGATCGGGCCGGTTTTTCGACAATGGCGGGATATCCGGTCTGGAGACATCCCGCAGCAGCTCCTGCAGTCTCTTACTCTTCAGCGGATTCTTTCTGGTCAGACCCTCGTAGAGGGTCAGAGCAAGCGAGTACACATCACTCCGCGAATCAACGTTCTTTCCCTCTCCCTGCTCCGGGGACATGTAGGCAAGCGTGCCGACCAGATCGCCATCGAGGGTGATCGAGGCTCGATCCTCAAGTTGCGCGACCCCGAAATCCATCAATCTCACATCAATGGAATCCCCATCGACCAGCATGATGTTCTCCGGCTTGATATCACGATGCACAACACCCCGCTTGTGCGCGTGCTCCAGCGCGCGACTCAATTGCACACCGATCTCCATAATGTCGATATCCCCGAGGGCCTGCTCCCTATAGAGATCTCGGAGAGTTCTACCCTGTATGTACTCCGTGAAGAGGAAGGTCCGTTCCGGCTCGCGCACCATCTCGTAGACGGTCGCGCCGTAGAGCATGTCGAGCAGAGCCCGG
>CAZOJR010000040.1:0-2857 GCA_964580165.1 uncultured Gaiellales bacterium | reverse complement strand
CTGAGCCTCCCGCGCCACCCGGTCCTCCACATCGACAGTATGCTCCACCACCTTCACCGCCACCGGCCGACCCATCTTCAAGTCGTCTGCGAGGTAGACGGTGGCAAACGCTCCGCTGCCCAGCTTGCGGACGATCCGGTAGCGATCGTAGAGAAGGTCTGCGTCGGCCATGCCCTCAGTATATCGGGTGGGTGTCAACTGAGGGCCGCGCCGATCAATGCCTCCGCTGCCCGTCAGAGGTCATCCGTCAAAGGTCATCCGTCGGAGATCGCCCATCAGAGATCGAGGTCTTCGCGGCGCCGATGTCCCCCATGAGGTACCGCTGCAAGGTTGGGCCGAGCGCCTGTACCACCTGTTCCACCGGGGCGGAGGCAAGTGGCTCGACACCCACGACGTAGCGGACAGTCACCAGGCCAACCAAAGCACTATGTGCCAGCAGACCACGCAAAGGCGCGCTTGGGTCACCGGTCCGGGAGACTAGCTGACCCACAATCACCTGCCTCACGAACTCCGCTGTCAGGCGAGCCGCTTCTTCATGTTGCACGGCATTTCGGAGAATGACGGCATATGGATGGCGAGTTGTCTCGTCCTCCCATATCTCGCAGAGCATGCGAATCAGCCGCTCGCCAGTGCGTTCGTGGTCACCCTCAAAGATGTCACGCGCCGCCTGGTCTATGTCGAGCGGCCACTCCATGGCGGCTCTCAACAGACCTTCCTTGGAGGAGAAGTAGTGCATCACCAGTGCAGGATCGACTCCGGCTCTTCCGGCAATCGCGCGAATGCTCGTCTCGTTATAGCCGGCCGATGCGAAAAGATACCGAGCGGCTTCAAGGATCACATTCTTCGTATCGTTCCGGCCGGGACGCCGGCCCCCACGGACGGCGCGCTCGCCATGGCCCGTGCTGGCTGTCGCCAAGTCGAAGCGCCGCCCCCCACGGGTGGCACGCTCCCTTCTGTCCGCATTCCCGTCTCTTTGCATCGAGGCTATGCCGTTACCTCTATCCACCGTTTCCCTCGCGTCCGCCATAGAGCGACACCTGCCAGCACCACAAACGAGCCTGCCACCCACAAGGCCAGGGTTCCGAGTCGCCAAGCGGCACCCGCTCCCTCAAAGTAGAGGACAGACCGGACGGCTTCAAGTCCTGAGCCAGCGGGCAAGACAGG
Source organism: uncultured Gaiellales bacterium (assembly GCA_964580165.1). Taxonomy (GTDB): domain Bacteria; phylum Actinomycetota; class Thermoleophilia; order RBG-16-64-13; family RBG-16-64-13; genus RBG-16-64-13. The sequence continues at coordinate 1,693 of CAZOJR010000040.1, read as the reverse complement.
CGACAACCAGCGGAACGGTTGAGGAATAAAGGACGAGCCTATAATGCTCCCCGACGAAGCGTTCCCCAGCAAAATGATGACCAAGCCTGCTACACCGATACCCGCTCTGCCGAAAAGACGGCAACAGGCGGCGGTGGCAGTCGCGACCGCCAGCGCCAGCAACGCGCACACACCCGCCAGCGGCCAGTAGCCGCTATCGAAGCCCACCGCTATACCTACGGCCAGCGCCGCCACCAGGCCCTCCACCACGGCAAACGTGATCATCGATATAGTCGTGACCACGAGACCCGGCCCGCCTTTCTTATCCCTCGCGAGAATCTGGAACAGAAACGCAGAGACACTCACTCCCAGCACCAGGAAGAATGGGACCATACCTCGCGAATCCGATTCCGGAAGCGGCTGCACATCTTCAACCACAGGAGTCGAGCCAGCGGCCTGAGCCAAGGCCGTGAACGAGCTCGTGATTGCCGCTGAAGCAGCCTGTCCGGCGGCGCCGGCCACCAAGATCTGCGGTGTCTCTGAACCGAGTATCAGAGCTCCGGCAATATCACGCTCTTTGATCGCCGAACGGGCTTCATCCGCAGACGGGTAGGGCGTAAAGGCAAACGCCCCGGGGGCGTTTGCCTTTACGCCGGCGATGACCGTTTCCGTCATCATATCCGGCCCGACAATGCCGACCGGCACATCGTGCGGCTGAGGTTGGTGCAGTGCCGTGGCAAAGAGCCATACAAAGAGGAACACCATCACAACGCTGACCGCCATTGCCCCGAACACCCGCCGCCGCGAGTTCTGCTCCAAGTTTTGCATCTAGCCCTCTCTTATAATTCAACAACTGTTGACTAATAGTACTATTCTACGGTTGTTGAATTACTCTGTCAACATAACTGCTCAGGCGCATCCAGAGCAGATGTGACCGCGTCGGAGCCAACCAGCGGTAAGGATAGGCACGGCGGGAGGCTATGTTATACTCGTCGGCACTCCGGGCGAGTGGCGGAATTGGCAGACGCGCTAGGTTCAGGGTCTAGTGAGCTTACGCTCATGGGGGTTCAAGTCCCCCCTCGCCCACCACCATCGTACTTCGTATTGCCGCTGCATATGACCGATCTGAATAAGGACGACACTTTCAGCGACTCAGCCACTGGAGAGCGGGGGCGACGGCAGAAGAAGATGCTGCCCAAGTCGTTGCTCCGGCTCCTCTTGTTTCTGGCCGCGATCATCATCGTAGTTGTGGCCATCGTTGTCGCGGCGCGGAGCGCAGTGCAGAGCGGGGAGTCGGCCGACTGCCAGAGGTACATGACGGCGGTTGCCGACATTTTGGAGCAATCAGACGCTGTCGGCGCCGAACTGGTCGAATTGCTCACAAACCCGGGTGATACCAACCGCACGGAGATACAGACCCGGCTCGACCAATTCGTCACCAAGTCTGAACAGCAGCAAATAGAGGCAGAAGCGCTCGAAGCACCAAAAGACTTGGCGGAGCAAGGAATCCACCAATTCTTCTTACTGGTCATGGGTTTTCGGCAAAAGGGAGTGGCCGATCTCAAGCCCGCCCTGATGAACGCATTGGAAGTAGAAGACACAGAGGTTTCGGCCGAGCAGATATCGCATGCACTCCGATATTTGTCCACGTCCGACTTCTTGTATGCCGAGGTATTCATCCCGAGAGCCACGAGTTATCTCACCGAGAAGGAAC
>CAZOJR010000039.1:0-11329 GCA_964580165.1 uncultured Gaiellales bacterium | reverse complement strand
GACGTACACGGCCGGCTCCGAAAGATGGATCTGGCCCATCACCTCGAGAACTATCCACGATAGTTCATTGGTAAGATCGTTGCCGTCCTTATCACGGCCGCACAGAGTCACGTTGGGTAGCTGGCTTCCGGGAGCCGCACGATGCTCGCGCTTGATGGTAACCAGGTTCTCGACCTCACGGATCTTCAGCCACATAGCGCCGATCAGTTCTGCTGCCTGTTGGCGAGTGAGCTTGCCGCTCTCGATATCCTGCTTGTACCAGGGATACCAGAACTGGTCGATCCTCCCGACGGGCACTTCAGCACGGTCAGAGCTCTCTTTCCAAGCAGCAAGATGCATGAAGCGGACCGATTGGACGGCTTCCCAGAAATCGCGGGGGGGTTCGGCCGGAACACGCTCACACACGTCAGCGATCTTCTCCAGCTCAGCCTTGCGCACCGGATCGGTGCATTTCGCGGCCATCTCACGGGCCAGAGCGGCATGTCGCTTGGCGTAGGTGATGACAGCCTCGAACATGATGATGATGGACTTGAGCAGATACCACTTGCGGACGGCGTTCGCGCTTCCGCGGGACTCCATCGCGCCCTCGGCCTTCATCTTCGCCATCTCGGCCTTGGCCAAATCGATGACGTAGTTGAAACCCTGTCTAAGGACATCACCGCTGGGCTGGACCACGCCACCGCCGAAAGCCCCGTTCAGCTGGAAGAGACCGCGGTCGGGGTTCTCACGCACTCCACGGCCCTCAAAGAGCAAGCCATGCTCAAACAGCAGATCGAAGTGGTCCTTGCCGAGTTCGTCTTCCAGAGCAACGTGCATATAGTCAACCGGGTTCATGTGCTCAACCCAGTATTTGGCGTCGGCCTTCAACTTCTCCAAGTCTTCAGGATCAATCACGGTCGAGGAGATATCGCTCAACTTGCGATCGAACTTGCCAGTTTCACACATGGCGAGGATCTCGCGCGGTTTCATGGCGCATGTAACGTTGTTGCCACGGATGAACTTGGTGGACGAACCGACGATGATCTCGGGATCGCGGATCAGAATGGGGCAGTTTTCCAGCCTCTTCTGAAATGCCTTGGCCCAGCGGTAATCAAGCGGTAATGCCTCAGTCTCTTTCCAGGACTCTGTGAAGAGAAGGGTGTCATCCACGTAGACCTGAGGATCAGCGTCTTCCCACTCTTTCTTCAGCTTCTTGAGGCGATCGGTCATAACGGTGAGCGAGCCGATTTCCGCGGCGGCCCTGGAATCGATCGCACCTGTAACTACAGGAATGATACTCGAAGTCTCAGATGTCATTCTGTCTCCCTTCGTGTGTGTTGCCGAGGCGGCTCTATCTGACCTATTTAGTTCTGTAGGCGGAACACTGTTCCGTATTTTGCCGCTCATATTTTCGCCAATTCCCTAGATATTGTCAAGCTAAACACCGCTCGAAGTGATAGCTATCTTCGCGCCAAAACCCCTTCGTTGCAGCACCAGCGGGGACGAGACAAACATCCTCCCCGCGCATCTTGCACCGCTATCCTCCACAGTGGAACCGCGTGATCATCATCTCGCCACCATTCTCAATCAACTCGTCTTTGCCCTGGGGCCATACCACCGGCCGGCCGTTCACAACGATAACCACCGCGTAGTGCAGCCTGCCCCGGTCATCAAAAAGCTCCCGGCCTAGAGAGGGATAGAGTCGGACCAGTTCATCCACAGCCGAGCCGAGGCTCCACTTCTCACCGTTGATCTGAACGGTCTCCGGCTCGACAAATCTTCGCAGATCACCAACCACTCTGATCCTAAGCGACACTACCTGCTTCCCTTCTCCCTCGCCATGCCTGCGCCGCCATCCACCTACCCGCCCAAATGTTGGGCGGCCAATTGGTTGATCGCGGCGCCCGATACGTCTACCACGCAGGCGCCACCATCGACAGGTATAACCGTTGCCGTCACGAAGCTAGCGTCGTCGCTCGCGAGAAAACTGCAGAGCCCGGCAGTTTCGGTAGGATTGGACACCCGACGCAAAGGAATGTCCCGGGAGAATGCAGAGAACACCTCCTCGACCTCCATACCGCAACTATCGGCAAAAGGTCGCATACCTCCAACAAACATTTCGGTCTTGGTGGCCCCAGGGCAGATCACGTTACACCGGACCCTGTTCACGCCGTAGTCCACCGCCACCTGCTTCGACAGGCTTATGAGGCCACCCTTGGACGCGCAGTACGCCGGCAGGCCGGGGACGCCAAGAAGGCCGGCCAGAGATGAGACGTTTACGATGGAGCCTCCGCCCGCCTCGATCATGTGAGGTATAGCCGCCTTCATCGTGAGATAGGGCCCGGTGAGATTGACCGCGACCACTCTATTCCACAACTCCGGATCGAGGTCCACCACTCCGCTCGGGGGCTGATCCATCCCCGCATTGTTCACTAGAATATGCAGGCCCCGTCCGAACGACAAGGCCGTCTCGACCACCCGGTCAACCGCGGCGGGATCGCTGATGTCGGCCGCACAGATCTTAACCCGGTCGAGTGGCAAAGACGCCGCAGCCGCTTCGAGAACCTCGGTTCGCCGGCCGGTAATACAGACCGATGCCCCGTCGGAGACAAACCGCTCCGCTATTGCCCTGCCTATGCCGGTACCACCGCCAGTGACAATCGCCACCTTGCCGTCCAATTTCATTTCTCCGCCTCCAGACTCATTAATTTCTTCTCATTGCTCAGAGAGTAAACGTGCGCCTGCTACTTTCCCAAGTACGCCAGCGCGCTCTTCCCCGCGATCCTCCCCGAATTGAAAGCGAAGGCCGAGGCAAGACCGGATGATCCTTTGATCGGGTAGCTATCGCCGTACATGCCGCCGGCGTCGAAACCACCCGCATAGAGACCCGGGATGACCATGTCTTTCTTGTCAAGGACCTCCATGTTTCCGTTGACCCGGATTCCACCCATGGTTCCCAAGAAAACCGTACGACCTCTGACCGCATAGTATCTGGGACCTTTTAGGGGGCGTAGATAGCGAAGATCCTTGGCGAATAGCGCGTCGTACTTATCGGCGCAATACTGGTTGTATTCGTCGATGGTCGCCTGCAGCACTGCCGGATCGGCACCTATCTTGCCGGCCAGTTCCTCGATCGAATCGGCCGCGAAAACTTCAGTGGTCCCGTTATCCAGAGCGACCTGGATTTCCTTGAAGACGTTAACGGGTTTGTAGCCGGGCATAAAGTCCATGCCCACACTATTATCGATCCCTCTCTTGATCATGTCGTTGAGGATCGAGTCGTCCATCAGACTGAACGTGTAGCCGCTTTTCCCATACTTAGCATTGGCATTTCCGACAAGAGTGTCCCAGAAGGAAACGCTCTCATCGCAGAACCTCTCCCCGCGGGCGGTCACCCACAAATCGGGCTGCGCTCCGGCAATCTCGATGTCGTTCCAGGTGGCAAATTCCGGTCCGATCGGGGCCACCCGAAATAGCTCGAGGGTGGTAACCCCTTCCTCAGCCGCGCCGGCCTCCCAGGCCATTCTGATGCCGTCGCCCATCTTCCCCGTATTGCCGATAGGAATAAGGTTGACGCCCAAGTCGTAGCCGGTGTACTTCTTAATCCACTCCTTGTTATTCGCAAAACCGCCGGTCGCCACCACCGCGGCCTTAGCGGCCACTTCTACCTCTTCGCCATCGTCGTCGACGATGACCCCAGAAATACGCCCCCCCTCTTTGAGAAGACCGGTGACCGCGGTCTCGGCAATGATCTCCACGCCTCTGTTTTTGGCGCTAACAACCATAGCCTTGATTACTGCTTCGCCTTTGCCCTTGACAACGTGGTATGTAAGCGGCGCGTTCGGTATGTTAATAGTGGCCTCAGTGAAAACAACCCCTTGCTGCTGAAGCCAGCCTATCGTCGCGCCCGCCTCGTTGACTATCGCCCTCACCAGCCGCGGATTCGCGATCCAGTGGCTGTAGTCCATGATACTTTTGAAGGCATCATCGCGCGTGAAATTGATGAAGCGTTCCCTCTGCATATCGCTCTCAACAGCAAAAGTGCCATGGATAAAGTTTGAGGTGCCACCGAGAGACCGCTGCTTCTCAAACACAACCACCTTGGCTCCGCCCTCAGCCAGGGTGATGGCGGCAGCCAGCCCCGTAAAACCAGATCCGATAATGACTACATCGACTTCCGCGGGTATCACGCTCATTGTCGTCCCCTTTTCACAGTATCCAACTGCCAGAACCGGCTGATTGCTGCGCTACAGTCAAGACCCCGTTTAGCCTGCCAAGTATTTGAGTGCGCTCTTGCCGGCGATCCGGCCGGAGTTGAGCGCGAAAGCCGAAGCCAGACCGGAAGAGCTCTTGATGGGGTAGCTGTCACCATACATGCCTCCGGCATCGAAACCACCCGCATAGAGGCCCGGGATTACCATGTCCTTCTTATCAAGGACCTCGAAGCTCCCATTGACCCTGATGCCACCCATAGTTCCCAGAAACACGGTCCGGGCCCTGACCGCATAGTATGTGGGCCCCACAAACGGATGGAGGTACTTCGCATACTTCGCAAAGGTTGCGTCATAGCCTTTCGCACAATGGTCGTTATACTCATCCACCGTCGCCCGCAGCACAACCGGGTCGATTCCTATCTTGCCGGCCAACTCCTCAATAGACCCGGCAGCCAGCACCTCTGTGCTGCCGTTCTCCAGAGCAACCTGGAGTTCTTTTCGCAACTCAACCAGGTTCGTTCCCGGCAAGAAGTCGGCACCCATACCCTTCTCGATACCTCGTTCCATCATCCGTTCCACCATCGAGTCATCGAATAGGCTCCAGGTGTAACCGTCTCTCTTGGCGAACTTGGCGCTCGCGTTACCAACCGGTGTATCCCAGAAGGCGATTGTCTCGTCACAGAACCGCTCGCCACGCGAGGTCACCCAAAGATCAGGTTGATGCGAAGCCATCTCAATATGGCACATCATCGCGAATTCCGGAGAGCAGGGGGCCTGCCGGAACATCTCTATGGTCGAAATACCTTCCTCGGCCGCGCCGGCTTCCCAGGCCATTCTGATGCCGTCTCCCATCTTGCCGGTATTTCCCACTGCCAGGAGGTTCACACCGAGATCGTATCCGGTGTACTTCTTGATCCATTCCTTATTGTTTGCGAAACCTCCGCTCGCAATCACCACGGCCTTAGCGGCCACCTCCACCTCTTCGCCATCGTCGTCGACGATGACCCCAGAAATACGCCCCCCCTCTTTGAGAAGCGCTGTGACCGCTATGCCCGGCAATATATCTCCACCCAAGTCCTTAAGCTGGACGGCGAGGGCCTTGATCACAGCCTCACCCTTGCCTTTAACCATGTGATAGGTGCGCGGCGATTCAGGCATGTTGATGCCTACCACAGTGAATACAACCCCCTGCTTCTGCAGCCAGGCAATGGTCGCGCCCGATTCATTGATGACCGCCCGCACCACGCGGGGATTCGCGACCCAATGGCTGTAATCCATGGTGTTTTTGAAGCATTCATCCCGCGTGTAATCGATGTAGTCCGCCCGCTGCATCGCACTCTCCACAGCAAAGGTACCGTGGAAGAAGTTGGAGGTGCCGCCGATAGACCGCTGCTTCTCGAACACAACGACTTTGGCGCCGCTTTCGGCCAATGTGACTGCCGCAGCGAGACCCGCCGCGCCTGAACCGACGATTACAACATCGGTTTGTGTAGGTATCCCGCCCATCACCATCTCCTTCTACTCAGATTCGTTTACCATCGCCGGTTCAGAAGCTGCCCCAGAACTCTACCGCCTTGATCTTGAGTCGCAGATCACACTGAAGGCATCTCTCCGACTCGCCACTCGCAGCGTCTTCTTCCATCACTCTGACAACCTCGCAGAAACCGTCCACGCGCTGCTCGGGAGCAGCGCAGGATTCCGGTGCGCGGGTCAGCGCTGCGAAGCCCTCCTGCATCCCGAGGCAACTCTCAGGCTCTACCTGAGGCGCAAGCTTTCGGTCGATCCTGCCGTTGCCCCCCAGATAACGATCTACAGCAACGGCGGCCTTCCTGCCCGAAGCGATGGCCTTGATGACCGAAGCGGTACCACTGACCGCGTCTCCAGCGGCAAACACACCCTCCCGGCTCGTCGACATACTGAAAGAGTCCAACTCAACAAGACCACGATCGGTGCAATCCACGCCAAATCCCTCAGGTATATCCGGGCGCTGCCCGATCGCGAATATGACCGTATCCGTCTCCACGATGTGCTCAGAACCATCAACGGCTTCAATCTGGGGGATATTGTCTTCGTCAAAGTAACATGCCGCCACGTCGAGAAACTCCACACCGGTTACTTTGCCGTCAGTGCTGAGTACCCGAGTGAATGTGCGCGAAGGTTTGATCACGATCCCTTCTTCTTCGCCCTGCCGGATCTCGTCGTCAGCGGCCGGCATTTCCTCCCTGCACTCAAGACAGGCCATGCAGACCTCTTCGGCGCCAAGACGCCGGGCCGCGCGGGCACAATCGAAGGCGACATTGCCACCGCCGAGCACCAGCACCCTTCTGCCGATTTCGACCTTTTTACCGAGATTCACATCCCTGAGAAAGTCGACGCCCACCAGAGTGCCTTCGCTGTTGGCGCCTGGTATCCGAAGCTTCTGACCTTTGTGGGCACCAACCGCTACAACCACGCCGTCATAGCCCTGCTCAAAGAGTGCATCTATGGATTCCACCCGGGCGCCGGTCTCGATCATGACACCGGCGCTCTCGATCTCCTGAATCTCAGCATCGACCACGCCACGCGGCAACCGGTATTCCGGAATGCCGTAGCGCAACATGCCTCCGGCTGCGGGCAGAGTCTCGAGCACGTTAACCTCATGACCCTGCAGTCGCAGGTAGTAGGCCGCCGTGAGCCCAGCTGGTCCGGAACCGATGATGGCCACCCGTTTTTCAGTGGGGGGTTTGGGAGCCATCTTTTCCCTCCACAAACTGCCATCATCGTGCTCTGCCGCAAAACGCTTGAGATCCCTGATGGCAATCGGCTCATTGATCTCACCCCTACGACATTCGGCCTCACAAGGATGATCGCAGATATATCCCAGGACCCATGGCAAGGGCGCCCTTTCCCGGACCACCGCAACCGCGGCTGGGTAATCGCCTTTCTTGATGAAGCGGACATAGCGGGGCACGTCAATTTCGGCGGGACAGGTGCTCTTACACGGCACCAACGCGGCTTTGCGGTTGTCGCCTTTCAGCAGCCCTTCTTTGTCCTGGATGGCTCCAGTAGGGCACACCTCGGTGCAAGCACCACAGAAACGGCAACCAGATTCAGCAAGCGGCTTGCCCTCGGAGGTAAAGATGTAGGACTCTTCTCCCTGCTTCTTGTAGTAAAGGATTCCAACTCCGCGCAGTTCCCAGCACGCCCGCACACAGCGTCCGCAGAGCACGCACTTGTTGGGATCGTAGACAAAGAGCGGATTGCTGTTGTTCACCGGCAGCAGCTTCGACCGCCTCTTAATGCGCAGTTCTTCAACGCCGAGATACTGTTTCAGTGACTGCAGTTCACAATTGAGATACTTCTGACATATCCCGCAATCCGCGGGGTGACCAGCCAGTATCAGTTCCATAGCCATGCGTCGTGCGCGGGATATCTGCTCCGACTGAGTTCTTACAACCATCCCCTGGACGGCAGGAGTCACGCAAGATGCGGATAGACCATCGACTCCATCAATCTCGACCACACACAACCGGCAGACCCCGTACGGCGGCAGATCCGGATGATGGCACAGATGGGGTACATATATCCCGGCCTGCAGCGCAGCGTCCAAGACACTGGCGCCCGCAGCGGTTTCGACGTCGCGGCCGTCGATACTCAGTGTAATAGTAGGTTGACCGGTCATCTGCTACTCCTTCGCAGGGCAGCGCTTGCCGTCGATATGCGCGCTGTAGTCATCGGCAAAGAGTTCGATGCTGCTCAAGAGCGGCTTATAGCCGTCCTTGCCGAGACCGCAGATGCTGCCGGTCTTCATAGACTCACCAAGCTCAAGCAGCAGCTCCATATCTTCAGTCTTGCCCCGGCCTTCGGCAATGTCGGCAAGCATATCCGTTATCTGGTAGGCCCCCTCACGACACGCCGAGCACTTACCGCAGGATTGATCACGCAGATAGGACATGGCGTCTCGCGCCATCTCCACGGCGCAGCTGCCTCCGCCTATCACCCGAATGGTACCCGACCCCATGACGGACCCTGCGGCTTTTACATCTTCAAATGCAATGGGAGTGTCCAACAACGAACCGGCAAAAAAGGCTCCCGTGGGTCCCCCAAACTGCGCCGCTTTGATGTTCAGATCGCTCAATGAGCCGCCTTGCGTTTCTTCGATGAGAGCACGGACCGTCGTGCCGAAAGGCACTTCCACCGTACAGGGCCGGTTCACATCACCGCACACAGTTACCACTTTCGTTCCTCCGGACCCACCGGCGCCATCCCGGTACTGCACAGCAGGATGCCTCTGAAAGATGGCCGAAACATTGGCGAGGGTCTCCGCGCTGTTCACCAGTGTCGGCCTGCCATGGAGGCCCTTGGCGGCCGGGTACGACAAGCGTAGATACGGAAGCGGCTGCTTGCCTTCGAGAACGCAAATCAGCGCCGTTTCTTCCCCTGCCACGAGGGAGCCGGCGACTTCTTCAACTACTATGTCGCACGAGAATCCCGACTCCAAGATATCCTCGCCCACTAATCCGAACTGCCTCATCTGCTCCACGACCTCTCGCACCAACATGACCTCATCGCGATAGCCAGCGTTCATACAAACAAAGCACCGCTCCGCCCCAACCGCGTAGGCCCCGATCAGCAATCCTTCCAATACGGAGTGCGGATCACTCCCCAATAAGAGCCGGGCAGTTTTCGCACACGGGTCCGCGTCGACTGCGTTGCAGACGGCGTATCTCTCTCCCGCCTCGGATTCGTGACAAGCAATCCCCGCCTCGCGACAGGCCTGCCACTTCTGTGCCGCCGGATAGCCCGCGCCACCCCTGCCTCGCAAACCGCTCTTGCCCAGCTCTTCGATGACGGCCTCAGGATCCAACTCCAAGGCCCGTGCGAGCCCGGAATAACCCCCACATACGGCTATGTAGCCGTTCAGGTCTCGAGGGTCAATCCGGCCGGAATTGCGGAGAGCTACCCGGTGTTCGTATCCGGCTACGCCAAGTTGGACACCGCCCGGTCCATCACTTTCACCCGCCCCGGGCGAACCACAATATGCCGATTCCGCCTCAGCGCAAAGCTGCTCATAACGCATATCTCATCCTACCTGTGATCGATCTATACCACCTCAACCCACTGGCCGAATTCCCCTGGGACCGCCATCAAAGGCTCGATCTTCTCAGACAGCACCTTGAGATGATCGGTTGAAAGGTGATATGCGAAAGCCTCTTCGCTCTCATACCGCTCGTAGAAGAGAAACTCATCAGGGTTGTTCACAGAGCGGTGTAGATTGTACTGAACGGCTCCGGGGTCCTGCAGAACATGAGTCTTCATTTCCCGTACGGCGTCGATGAATTCCTCGACTTTCTCACTCTGCAGCTTCACTTTGGCGGTCACTATCAACATGATTCTCAACGCTCCTTATCACTCGTGGTCGTCCGAATGTCAACTACAGGCGGGGTCGCGCTACTTGAAGTCGATACCGTAACCCCTTGCATAGAACATGGCCGGGCGTGGCCTGAGTCTCTGCCACACAGCATCGCAGGCTTCCAAATCGTCTGCAGTCAGTTCCATATCGAGAGAGCCGAGGTTCTCTTCCAACTGTTCCATGGTTGAGACTCCGCAAACGATCGAACTCACCTGGGGGCGGCTCAGCATCCAAGCCAAAGAGAGCTGCGGAAGGCTTCTTGAGCCAGCGATCTCCTTCAAGCGGTTCACGGCCTCGAAGTATCGCGGCTCCCAGGTGGATGGGTACGGCTTCACCCCCGGCGGCGGAGGTTCGCTGGGGTCATACTGGAGGTATCTGCCCGAGAGCATCCCTCCGGCAAGTGTGCCCCAGGCATTGACACCGACCCCTTCAGCCTCGCACAGCCGGATCATCTCCAATTCGCTGTCGCGGGCAATCACGTTGTAGACCATCTGAATGCAGTCCACTCGGGCGAGATTCCGTTTGTCCGCATGCCACAGCGCCTTGCAGACCTGCCAGGCGTAATAGTTGGACAAACCGATGTAGAGGACCTTGCCTTGCCGCACCAAGTCGTCGAGAGCCTCTAGCGATTCTTCCAGGGGAGTCGTGTAGTCAGGCGCATGCAGGTAGTAGATATCGATATAGTCGGTCTGCAGTCGCCGTAGACTCTCATGGACCCCTTCCATAATGTGCTTTCGGCTGAGCCCTTCGTCATTGGCACCGGGCCCGTTTACTGCAGCCACCTTGGTCGAGAGCACCACCGACTGGCGGCGACCCTTGAGCGCCCGACCGACGATCTCCTCCGACGGCCCTCGTTCGGGAGTATCCCACCGCTCTTTGCCATAGACGTCGGCCGTATCTATGCAGTTGATTCCTGCAGACAGAGCCCTATCGACCACCCGGATGGCGGTCTTTTCGTCTATCTTGTGACCGAACCACAGAGTGCCAAGTGTGATGGCCGATACCTTCAGGCCCGATCTGCCCATCCTTCTATACTGCATCTGCTGTATCGACCTACCTCCAAAGAATTCGAACCGGCGCAGCAAAATTCCGCGAGGTGCAAAGCATACCCGGCAGACAGTACAACCGCCGCAAAGACACGGGGCCTTCTCCGGAAGGCCTTCTCCGGAAAGACACGAAAGATACTATCCTCCCAAGTACGCCTTCCTCACGATGTCGCTGCAGCTGAGAGTCGCCACATCTCCTTCGGCCACCACCCGGCCCACCTCCAAGACATAACCTTGGCTGGCCACACCCAAGGCCAGGTGGGCATTCTGTTCCACCAGCAGCACGCTGATGCCTTGTTTATTGATCTCCTGGATAACCTCGCCCACCTGCTCAACCACAATGGGAGCCAGCCCCACGGAGGGCTCATCCAAGCACAGAAGCTTGGGACTGGCCATGAGCCCCCGGGCGATGGCCAGCATTTGTTGCTCACCACCGCTTAAAGTACCGGCGTTCTGCTTGGCACGCTCCTTCAAGCGAGGGAAGAGCTCGTAGACGTACTCCAACGAACTGCCAATGCCCTGCTTGTCACGCCGGACCGTGGCTCCCAGCTTGAGATTGCTCGTAACACTTAGGTAGGGGAAGAGCTGCCGGCCCTCGGGTACAAGAACAATGCCCCTGCGCACCCGGGCGTAGGTCTCCAGGTGGTTTATGGGTTGGCCCTCGAAACGAATCTCTCCACCGCGCAGGGGAACCAGGC
>CAZOJR010000038.1:8987-11357 GCA_964580165.1 uncultured Gaiellales bacterium | reverse complement strand
CCCCAGCGCGCCGGACTGACCGCTTTCAGCCAAGCGCGTCGCCAGACGCACGGCCTCGACGCGCTCTGGAGTCGCCTCACCAATAACGCGCGCGGCAAGCGCCGGCCCGGGAAAGGGGATCCGCCGGAATAGCTCCTCAGGGAGCCCCAGAGCCTCTCCCAGCTTCCTTACACCATCTTTGCGCAATTGGATAAGGGGTTCCAGGATGCGATAGCCGAACGCCTCCTGCGGGTCAATCCCCAATTGCTCGAAGACGTTGTGTTGCCGCTTAATCCCAGCGACAGTCTCGTCCACGTCGGTGAGAATGGTTCCTTGAAGCAGGTGCTTGGCTCCACTCTCTCGGACCAAACGCCCAAAGACGTGACGATAGAAGGTTTGGGTTATCGCTTCGCGCTTGGCCTCTGGATCGGTCAGACCTTTGAGCGCCTCGAAAAACTCGTCCCGTGCATCGACCACTTGAATAGGCACCCCGAGAGCACGAAAGAACCCAGTGACCTGCTCCGCTTCACCCGCCCGCATCAGACCGTTTTGCACGAAGACCGTCTTCAACCGATCGCCCAAAGCCCGGTGTCCCAGCATCGTCACCGTGGATGAATCAACGCCACCTGAGAGAGCGTTGATGGCCCATCCGCCCCCCACCGCACTCCTGATCTCATCAACCTTTTCCGCGATGAACCTATCGGGGTCCAACCCTATGGCGGTGATCTCTTTGATCATTTAGACCTCTCCTTATCGGTCGACCATCCGCTGACAATATCTGAGCGGCTGCAGATATTCAAAGGGTGGCGCGACGCACAGTGGCAAGCCACCAGCGCTGTTTCGACCGTCCCGACCGCGGTTGCCGGTCGAAGTAGATTTCCATCTCCTCGCCACCCGTCGTCTCTACTCTGAACCAGTGTTTGCGCACATACTGCTCCCTGCTCCCATTCCGGCAAGGACCCACGGTCTTCCACCGCGCTGACACCCGCTTCACCTCATAGACCGTGTCGCGCCAGCGGAACCGCCGCGGCAGCCCAGGTTCTCCGGCCGGCATAAGTGCCAAGTCGAACGATGCGTCGAGAGGGGTGATGGGCTCTGACACAAACTCCTTGTGATCTGGCACGGTCGGCGGCGCGAGCGGTGGCGCGGTCGGCGGCGCGGAACTCCGGTCGCTCCCCTGGAGCGATTCCCACACCCCTGCATCAAAAGGAGCCATCCGGCTGGGACAGCGCTCCCGGTGGCAGACCTGACAACTCAAGAAGTCCTTCTGAGTAGGGAAGAAGACTCCCGAGACCGATATCTCCGGGCTGAGCAGCATCGACTCTGTCAGCCGCACGCCTATCTCGCTCTCTGCACCCTTCAGAATGGAGAACAACTGCTCCTGCTCGGCGAGGGGCCAAAGACAAGCGTCTCCCGACCCCGGGTTCATGCTTGAGAGATTTTCGATCTGGAAGTGCCTGCTGATGTGCGCCCGCGTATGCGCCACGGCGATTTGCAGGATTTCCCCTTTGAGGAAGTAGAGCCAGGCTTTCCGGCAGATATCACCCGCGGGTATATCGAGAGCATCCACCTCCGTGCCGCATGTGGCCACATAAGGGAATACTCTTTCCACCGCATCGAGATTCTTCCTCAACGCACGACTGGTAAGCTTTACCGCTCCCACTGAAATCCAATCATCTCCTTTGGCATCGATGAAGGCGATCTCATATACCGCCTTGGGTCTGGCGATCGCCTGCACGCCGGCGACCAGTTCCGTGAAAACACGCGCATGGTCCGACCCGGGCTCGATGCTGTAGGCCTTCATGAGCGCCGCAACGTCCAGTGAGACCGGTATGTCTACCAGTCTCACCGTCTCAGGCTTCCTTGAGCCGTCCGAACACCTTCCAAATCCACCGATGGAAGGCATGAATCGACTGCACCGGCTGCGCATACATGAGAACGCAGGCCCCATGGACGAACGGAACCCCTTCTTTTTCGCACAAAGCGACGGCTTCCTTAGAATCACACCCGCTTTGCAGCCACAAGCGCGGGACACCTGCTTGGATAGCCTCTCGAACAGCGGCTTCGCACTGACTCTTGGGGACAGCGATTATGGCCCCTTCCACCTCATCCTTGATATCGCCGAGGGTCGCGTCGGATTCACCGGCCGTTAGATACACAACGGAGACCTCGTATCCTTTGGGGCGTAATTCGTCATCCATCCTGGCGCCCATGACCGGGGTGCCTGCGGAAAGACGGACAAGCGCGAGTCTCTTGTGGCTTAGGAACTCGTCGGGCGTTATCGTGGTAGCCATGGTAAGGATGCTCCCTTTTGTCCGGGTCCTTTGCGATCAGGCAACAACGACGGAGACTTCAGCAAAGATAGAGGTCCCGGCAAGAAACCGGGGCATT
>CAZOJR010000038.1:8512-8964 GCA_964580165.1 uncultured Gaiellales bacterium | reverse complement strand
ACCCGGCGCGCCGGCGGAACCCCGCCCAGCCAGCCTCCCCAGCCGCCGATCGGCTGGATTCTTCGACCGACTAGACTCTAATAGCCCTCCAAACACACGTCAATCCCCACTGCATGGTTCCTGCGCATAATCCCTCCGGACTTCGGGTATGACTGCGGCGATATCAAAGACCCGGACCCTCAGGTCCTGGTGAGATCCGAAAGGTGACAACATGGACCAACCGAAGGTATTCGTCTATGCGCTCAGCACCTGCGGTCACTGTAGAAATGCCAAAAAACTCCTCGACGCAAACAACGTGAAATACGAGTCGGTCGATGTCGATCTTCTTTCAAAAGACGAGTTGAAGAAGACTCTGAATGAGGTGCGGAAGGTGAACCCGCAAGCCGCCTTTCCCACCATTATCATCGGCGACAAAGTCATAGTCGGCTATCGTGAACTCGATATCCTGGAGG
>CAZOJR010000038.1:4967-8502 GCA_964580165.1 uncultured Gaiellales bacterium | reverse complement strand
AATGTCGACGAGATGCGCGACAGATTGAAGAAGGTCAACGAGCCCAAAGGCTACTATTTCAGCAAGAATGATAGGTTGGCCGGAGAATTGATCGCCGGTCTTCTCACCAACAAAGAGCGATACGGATACATGTGTTGCCCCTGCCGTCTAGCATCGGGAAATCGCGAAGCCGACAAGGACATCATCTGTCCGTGCGATTACAGGGAAGAGGATGTCAAAGAGTACGGCAGTTGCTACTGCAACCTCTATGTGTCCAAGGAGTGGAATGAAGGGACCATACCGAACGTGCCTGTCCCAGAACGCCGGCCTGTCGAGAAGCTGGCCTGGATGACCTGGGTTGACTCAGGCTCATAGGCATATGGACGTCGGAGTCTTCGCGACCACGCAATGCCGTACGGCGTCGTACAGTCCGCGCTCCCCGCTCCGGCGTTAGCAGCACACAAATATTGGCCGGAACGGGGAACGCGGACTGCATCGGTCGTCGCCAGTGTGCTAGCCTAGAAATCCCCTGGACACCTATGCGCGCCGGCAACGCGCTGATCACGATGGAGGACGGTTGGAACCGCTTCAGAACACCAAGGTCCTTGTGGCCGAACTCATGGACGACGAGGTTATCCGGCTGCTTTCGGCCGCATGTGAGGTAGATGTCAAGTACAAGATGAGCCGCGATGAGATCCTCTCCATCATCCCGGCGTACGACGGCCTCATAGTCCGCAGTGAGACAATTGTCGACCAAACCCTTCTGGATGCCGCCACCAGGCTGCGCATCGTGGGACGGGCAGGCTCTGGACTCGACAACATAGACGTGCCTTACGCCACGAAGAAAGGCGTCATCGTCTGCAACACCCCGGAGAGCAACGTCGTTTCCGCGGCGGAGCACACCATGGGTTTGTTGCTGGCGAGCAGCCGCAACATCCCCTGGGCCGACCGTTTCATAAAGAGCGGCCAATGGGGACGCAAGCAGTTCGAAGGTAGCGAGCTGTACGGCAAGACGCTGGGCATCATTGGATTGGGACGTATCGGCGGGTTGGTATCACAACGCGCCCGTGGATTCGCCATGCGTGTCATCGCCTATGACCCCTACATACCCGATTCTCGCTTTGTGAACCTCAAAGTGGAGAAGAAGGAGACTCTGGAGGAACTGCTCCGCGAATCGGACTTCATCACCATTCATACCCCGCGCACAAAAGAGACCATGAACATGGTCGACGAAGAACAGATTGCGCTGATGAAGCCGGGCGTGCGTGTGGTGAACTGCGCTCGCGGGGGGCTCTACAACGAAGAAGCTCTTGAGAAAGGTCTCCGGCAGGGTCGCATCGCGTCGGTGGGCATCGATACCTGGGTGAACGAGCCTCAATGCGACCACCCTCTGTACGAATTTGACACTATGGTGGGAACCCCCCACCTGGGCGCTTCGACCTTCGAAGCGTCAAGACGGGTGGGCGAGGAAGTAGTGGCAGAGATCATATCCGGACTGCGCGGCGAGATTGTCAAGAACGCGGTCAATATCCCCACCCTATCCGAAGACGCCTACACCAAACTGTACGCTTTCGTCCGGCTGTCCGAACAAATGGGAATACTCTATCGCCAGATACGGCGCCAAAGCGTGAAGCGTATCGAGATCGTCTTTGCCGGCAAAGAGATCGACGTTCCGGAAGATGCCAAGATCCTATCTCTGGCCGCCCTGAAAGGCGTCCTCCAGGGCAGCATGGCTTCCGGCAACGTGAACTTCGTCAATGCCGGTTTCCTCGCTGAGCAGATCGGCATTGAGGTGCGGGAAACGATCTCCCTCGAGAGCGGCGACTACCGCAATATCATCCGGATGGTCATCACTGAAGGCGACGGCACAGAATTCGTCGTTGCGGGCACCGTCTTGGAACACAAGCATCCGCGCATCGTGCAGATCGGTGAATTTCCGATCGTCTTCATACCTGAAGGCAAGTTGGCCTATGTGCCTCACAAGAATGTGCCAGGCGTAATAGGGCGTGTGTGCACGACAATGGGCCAATACGGCGTCAACATATCGCGGATGGTCACCTCCAGCGGGATCAGCAATGTCTTCACCGACTCCATCATGGTTCTGGGGCTGGATAACAACGTTCCTCAGGAGGCCATCGACCGCTGTCTCGAGATCGAGGAGATCTATGAGATGCGGATCATCGACCTCTGACAGGGAAATACGCCCGGCGGGTGTAGTCCTCTTCGCGGAGGCCATCACTCCTGCCGGGGCTCATCTTGAGGTACCGGTATGGTTGGCTGCCTTGAGGTACCGGGACGATCGGCTGCCTTGATCTCCTGTGGTTGATCCGCGCGCTGCGATTAGTGCAGCCGCGAAGTCTTGGTGTTCCCCTTGAGCGCGATTGAGGCCGGCCCTCCTGCTTGTCCAAATGGATATTCGAGCTTTCTGAATCTCGGCCCTCTGGATAGATCAGACGGACGCCTCCCCTGCTATTCTGGCTGCGGTCTGTCGAATGATCGGCATGACCAAACGGACCGACAGCAGGGGTGGTGTTCGGACGATGAGGGTATGGATTTATGAGTAACCCGTGCGCCAGACGTAGCGGGGGCGCTAGCCCGGGGTTCCCGGAGTCGCAGGGACTCTACGACCCGCGCAATGAAAGAGATGCGTGCGGCGTAGGGTTCGTCTGTGACATCGGTGGCCAACCCTCACATGAGATTGTCGACCGAGGAATTGAGGTTCTCAAGAACCTCCTCCATCGCGGTGCTGCTGGTGCCGACGCGGGAACGGGCGATGGCGCGGGGGTCTTGATCCAGATCCCCGACCGCTTTTTCCGGAGGTCGTGCTCGCGGCTCGAAATCGTGCTTCCTCCCGCCGGCCAGTACGGCGTCGGTATGATGTTCCTCCCACTCGCCGCAGAATTGCAGGCGATTTGCCGAGCGGCCATCGATCGGGCGCTCCAGCAGGAGGGTCTGAACACTCTCGGCTGGCGCGAAGTGCCAACCGTGCAGAGCGCTTTGGGCGAATCGGCCCGTGCGCTCCGTCCCTCAGTTTGGCAGTGTTTTACAGACGCCGCCGGCCTGGAGGGAGATGCACTTGAGCGCAAGCTCTACGTTGCCCGCAGACAGTGCGAGACAGCGGTTTCACAGACTTTGGGAGCCGGTGAGCGGTTTTATGTGCCCAGCTTCTCCTCGCGGACAATCGTCTACAAAGGCCTGATGATGGCTACCGAGATACCCGCGTTTTACGAGGACCTCAACGATCCCTCACTCGAGAGCGCCCTAGCCGTAGTGCACCAACGCTATAGCACCAATACCTTTCCTTCGTGGGAGTTAGCCCAACCATTCCGCTATCTCGCGCACAATGGGGAGATCAACACCCTGCGCGGCAATCTTCACTGGATGCGCTCTCGCCAGCCCGACCTGCAATCCGATCTCTTCGGAAACGATATCGCCGCCGAATCCTCCTGAAGAACCGAAACGCAGAAGCCGTGGAACGTGTTGATGTAACCGGTATCCGAATCTCCCGTAAGCGCACGGATACGCTGGCGCATTTCGTTAGCGGCCTTGTTCGTAA
>CAZOJR010000038.1:2852-4957 GCA_964580165.1 uncultured Gaiellales bacterium | reverse complement strand
ACTGCCGGTCGCCGATGAGAACGCCAGCGACTCGGCCTGTCTCGATAACGTGCTTGAACTGCTGACTGCGGGTGGCCGGGACATCGACCACGCCCTGCTGATGCTCATTCCCCAGGCTTGGGGACAGAAGTACCCTATGGGCCCCGACCTGCGTGGTTTTTTCGAGTATCACGCCGGTCTCATGGAACCATGGGACGGCCCAGCGGCGGTGGCTTTCAGCAACGGAAGCACCGTGGGTGCCCTGCTTGACCGCAATGGGTTGAGGCCCGCGCGTTACATGATCACCAAGGACGGCTTCATGGTCCTTGCTTCAGAGGCCGGGGTTCTCGACATACCTGCTACGCAGATACGCGAGAGGGGATCACTTCGCCCGGGACAGATCATCCTGGCCGATCTGAACGCCCGCCGGGTACTCAAAGATGTGGAAGTGAAGACCCGTTTGGCCCGACGCCAGCCGTATCGCCGCTGGGTGGAAGAAAACAAGGTCGCCATTCACGGCTTCTTTGGCGCTGTCGCCCCCGTGACCCCCGAGACCGGCAGCCTTCTAAGGCGGCAGAAATTCTTCGGCTATACACGCGAGGATATAAAACTGATCCTCGACCCCATGGCCGTAACCGGAAATGAACCGGTCGGATCTATGGGGGCCGACGAACCGCTTGCAGTCCTCTCCGAGCGCCCACAGTTGCTGTACTGGTACTTCAAGCAACTCTTCGCTCAAGTGACCAACCCGGCGATCGACTCGATTCGCGAGGAGTTGGTGATGTCGATGATGACCTTCATCGGATCTCCGGGAAACATACTCGCCGAGGGACCTCAGCAGGCACGGCTGGTCAAGCTGAGCCATCCCATCCTTTCTAACGAGGATCTGGCTCGGATTCGGAGTCTCAATGTACCCGGATTCGCCTCCCGGACGCTGCCTATCGGGTTTCCGGCGAAAGGGAACGGCCACGATCTCGCCGCCGCACTGGAACAGTTGTGCCGGCAGGCGGAAGCTGCGGCCGGCAACGGAGAGCGTATCCTGGTCTTGAGCGACCGGGATCTGCCGGAAGACCTGATGGCCATCCCAGCTTTACTGGCGGTATCCGCAGTGAACCAGCACCTGCTCCGAGCCGGACGGCGCACGGGCGTAGACATCATCGTCGAAAGCGGTGAGGCCCGTGAAGTGATGCACATGGCCCTCCTGCTCGGCTACGGAGCTTCTGCCATCAATCCCTATCTCGCATTTGAAATCCTGGTCGATCTCGCACTCCGTAACAGGCTGAGCAAAGACGTCGGCCCAACCAATGCCATAGAGCTCTACATCAAGGCCCTCTGTAAAGGCCTGCTCAAGATTATGTCCAAGATGGGCATATCTACCCTGCGCAGCTACCGTAGCGCCCAGGTGTTCGAAGCGGTGGGACTGGACAGCGGGCTCGTCACCAAGTACTTCGGTGGAACGGTGTCTCGAATCCAAGGTATCGGTCTGGACGAGATCGCAGCAGAAGCTCTCGTGCGCTATCGCGCGGCACACGAGTCCGACGACACGGCGGCAAACGTACTGGACAGTGGAGGTCATTACTCCTACCGCAAAGACGGTGAGCGTCACCTTTGGAGCCCGGAGGCGATCCACTACCTGCAGCAAGCCACCCGTACGAACGACTACGGTCTGTACCAGAGATATGCAGCGCTCATCAACGATCAGGAGCAACAGCAGAGTACGCTGCGCGGCCTTCTGCAATTCAAGAACACGCAACCCATCCCGCTCGACGAGGTGGAGACCGAGGATGAGATCGTGAAGCGGTTCGTCACGGGCGCCATGTCCTTCGGCTCGATTAGCCAGGAGGCACACGAAACCCTGGCCATCGCCATGAACCGCTTGGGGGGCATGAGCAACAGCGGCGAAGGGGGCGAAGATCCGGCACGGTATCTCCCCCTGCCCAACGGAGACAGCCGTTGCAGCGCGGTAAAACAGATCGCCAGCGGGCGATTCGGCGTGACCGCCGAGTACCTCGTCAACGCACGCGATCTCCAGATCAAGATTGCCCAAGGAGCCAAGCCTGGTGAGGGCGGTCAGCTCCCCGGCAACAAGGTCTACCCGTGGATAGCGAAGACGCGCCATTCAACTC
>CAZOJR010000038.1:2216-2842 GCA_964580165.1 uncultured Gaiellales bacterium | reverse complement strand
GATCTCCCCGCCTCCGCACCACGACATCTATTCGATTGAGGACATCAAGCAATTGATATACGACCTCCGCTGCGCCAATCCCGACGCGCGCGTATCAGTCAAGTTGGTATCGGAGGTTGGGGTAGGCACGGTGGCCGCCGGTGTGGTCAAGGCCCAAGCGGACGTCATTCTCATCAGCGGCTACGACGGCGGGACCGGAGCTGCTCCCCTATCTTCGGTACGCCATGTCGGCGTGCCGTGGGAACTCGGCCTCGCAGAGACCCATCAGACCCTGGTACTGAACGATCTCCGCAGTCGAGTGCGGCTCCAAACCGACGGTCAGCTCAAGACCGGACGCGACGTGATCGTAGCGACAATGCTTGGAGCCGAGGAATTTGGGTTTGCAACAACGGCTCTCGTAGTGCTCGGCTGCGTCATGATGCGGGCCTGCCACAAAAACACCTGTCCGGTGGGGATCGGAACTCAAGACCCCGAACTGCGCAAACTATTCGCGGGCAGACCGGAATATGTGGTCAACTTCTTCAGAATGGTGGCCCGAGAGACGCGCGAGCACATGGCCCGCCTGGGCGTCCACCGGATTGAGGATCTTGTGGGACGCTCAGATCTTCTGGAGGTCAACGAAGCAA
>CAZOJR010000038.1:0-2206 GCA_964580165.1 uncultured Gaiellales bacterium | reverse complement strand
GGATCGCCTGGCCTGCCGGGAGGCGATCGACCACTGGAAAGCGAAGGGGCTGGATTTCTCCAAGATCCTGTACCGGCCCGAGAGACACTCGCAGATCGTGCGCAAGGCGACCCCTCAAACTTACGGACTCGACACCGCTCTCGACCAGGAGATACTTCCCCACGTCGAGGATGCGATTGCGTCGCTGCAGCCCGTCAAAGTCGTTCTGCCGATTCGTAACGTTCATCGCACCGCCGGCACGCTCATTTCCAGCCGTATAGCTCGCAAGTATGGCGGCAAGGGTCTCCCCGACGACACTATCAACCTTCACTTCGAGGGTTCGGCGGGACAGAGTTTTGCGGCCTTCTGCTCAAAAGGCATGACGTTCGTTCTCGAGGGCGAGGCCAACGACTACCTCGGCAAGGGCTTGTCCGGCGCCAAGATCATCGTAAAGCCACCGCGGGAATCCGACTTTGACCCCGCAGAAAACGTCATAATCGGCAACGTAGCCCTCTACGGAGCAACCTCGGGTGATGTGTACATCTGCGGCCAAGCAGGCGAGCGCTTCGCCATCCGCAACAGCGGCGTCCGAGCCGTGGTGGAAGGCATCGGCGACCATGGCTGCGAGTACATGACCGGGGGCCGTGTGGCGATCCTGGGCCGCACAGGTGTCAATTTCGCCGCAGGGATGAGCGGAGGCATAGCCTACGTCTTCGACGAGACCGGCCTGTTCGACGAACGCTGCAACCTGGGGATGGTCGATCTCGAACTTATGACCAACCCCGGGGACCAAGAAGAACTAAAGGACATGATAGAGCGGCACGTGGAGTACACGGGCAGCGCTCGGGGCCAGCATATCCTGGACAACTGGGAATCGTGCATGCCGCACTTCGTCAAGGTATTCCCCACCGACTACAAGCGCGCTCTGGGGGCGTTGAGCCGGGAGGACGCGGCTGTGGAGAGGGAGCAAGTGAGGGATTGAGCCCGATGTCCAAAGAAAGAGCATTCCTCGAACTCGACCGCCAGGATGTGGCCTACCGGCCCGTCGGAGAGCGGATCAAAGACTTCCGCTCGGTGGACGTACCGCTGACCGAAGAGGAAATCCACCTACAAGCCGCACGTTGCATGACTTGTGGCACTCCGTTCTGCCACGCGGCAGCCAGTGGATGCCCTCTGTCGAACACTATCCCCGAATTCAACGACTTCGTCTATCGCGGGTACTGGAAAGAGGCGCTCGACATCCTGCTCCACACAAACTGCTTCCCGGAATTTACCGGGCGCGTATGTCCAGCTCTGTGTGAGAGTGCCTGCGTGCTGGGCTTGATCCGACCGCCAGTCAACATCTGCAAGATCGAACTTGCCATCATCGAACAGGGCTTCCAGAGAGGCTACGTCAAAGCCCGTCCGCCCGCCGTCCGGCGCAGAGAGCGAGTGGCGGTCGTAGGGTCAGGCCCGGCGGGTCTCGCTACCGCGCACATACTCAACCAATCCGGTTTCAACGTTACCGTCTATGAGAAAGATGCACGCCCAGGTGGTCTGCTTAGGTACGGTATCCCCGACTTTAAGCTCGAGAAGTGGGTGGTTGACCAGCGAATCGACATCATGACTCAGGAAGGCGTGCACTTCGAGTGCGGCGTAGATGTGGGTGACGATATCTCGCACCGCTTCCTCCTCGACCGGTTCGAAGCGATCGTTCTCGCTGGAGGCGCAGGCGTCCCCCGCGACTTGGAAGTGCCGGGGCGGGAGCTGGCGGGAGTCCATTTCGCTATGGAGTATCTGGCTCAGCAGAACAGGCTTGTCGGAAGGGAATCGATCGGAAGCGAACAGAGACTCACCGCTGCAGGCAAGAACGTGGTCGTCATCGGGGGCGGTGACACGGGTTCCGACTGTATCGGCACAGCCTGGAGGCAGGGAGCCCGCCAAGTGGTCCAGCTTGAAATCCTACCCGAGCCTCCTTCTGCCCGGGCCGAGTCGACGCCGTGGCCCCAATGGCCGCTGATGCGACGCGACTCCACCAGTCACAAGGAGGGTGGGACCCGCTACTGGAGCGTCGGCACAACGGCGTTCGGCGGACGGCAGGGGCGGGTGAGACAGGTTCACTGCGTAAAGGTCGAGTGGGTACCCGATGAGAAAAGCGGTCAACTCTGCCCGCGAGAGGTTTTGGGGTCAGAATTCACCGCGCAAGCGGAACTCGTCCTAATTGCTATGGGTTTTGTCGGTCCCAGCC
>CAZOJR010000037.1:9256-11467 GCA_964580165.1 uncultured Gaiellales bacterium | reverse complement strand
CGGCGGTCTTATCTCCCCCGCGTCCGGGGCCGCGGCGTGGCCACCAGGCCCATTTACCAAGAAGTACGGTGATGGCGGGAACCAGGGTGGTGCGCACCACGAAGGTATCGAGTAGTACACCGAAGGCCACCGCGAAGCCGATCTGAAGAAGGCCAAGCAGGCTCGAACTGAGCATGCTGGCAAACGTGCCGGCCATGATGATCCCGGCCGAGGTGATGATGCCTCCCGTATGAGCCAGAGCCGATTGTACGCCGGTCCGAGTGCCGCTGAGAGCTGCCTCCTCCTTCACCCGGCCAATGAGAAAGATGTTGTAATCCATGCCGAGAGCAACAAGCATGACAAACATGAACAACGGTACCCACCAGGTGATGCCTGCAGATCCGAGAAGGTCGACGAAGAGCAGGCGTACTACCCCAAGCGTGGCGGTGTAGGAAAGCAAAATGGTGAGTATCAGATAAATCGGAGCGACCAGGGCACGTAAGAGGAGGATGAGAACGACAAAGACGCCCCCTAACACGAAGAGGATGGCCCTGGTCATATCCCGGTTGGAGGCGTCGCGTAGGTCGAGAAACACGGCTGAACTGCCTTCAACCACACCGGTGAATTCATTCTCACTCATAGTGTCACGAAGTGTTTGGACCGTCGCTAGTGCCTCGGGGCTGTAGGGACCCACATCGAGCACCACCTGCAGACGGGTGGCTGTTCCGTCGGAGGACAAATATGCATCGTACAGAGCCTTCAGTCCATCATTATTCTGGAGGTAGAGGTCGGGAAGAAGAATGGCGTCGGGACGGGCGGCAAATGACGTTTGCAGCATTTCCAGACCGCTTGCCAAAGTGTCAAGTTCCGCAGCAACCTGCGCGACGATGAGGGCGGCGGATTCAGGAGTGCCGACGTCACCAGCCTGGTCGGCCATCTCGCTTAACTCCGACAGGGCGTTCATGGCTGTTGTGTAGCCGGCATCCTGGAGCACCTCGGGGTAACTCTGCACCAGCTCGGTGAGATAACCGAAGATGCCGATAAGGTCCTCGGTCGCTGCTTGTAGTTGCTCGGCGAACGTGCCTGCGCTGCCGGTCGTGGTGTTGCCTGCGGCGCCTGTATCGCTCGTGCCGTTCCAAGCCGTTTCCAGCCGGGCGATGCCGTCTCGCACAGCAGAGGCTTGCACATCCAGTTGCTCGGCGACGCTGAACGTGGTCATATCCGGTATCGAACCGGTGAAGCTGCGCACCTCGCTTACGTGGTCGACTCCGGCAAGGGTTTTTTGTAGTTCCTCAATACGCGCTAATCCTTGAGGCGTATCGAAGCCACTGTCATCGATGGCAACCACATTGAGCGGCTGCATGGCGCCGGGCCCCAGATGTTCGGCCAGCACATCAAAGCCCACCCGGGCCTCGTTGTCTTTGGGTAGATCACCCAGCATGTCGAAGTCCCGGTCGAGACCGTTGCCGTAAAGAGCCAGTGGTACAAGGACTATTACCGGGACGAGCAGAGCTACCAGCGGTCTCTTGACCACTCTTCCCGCCCACCAGTGCCAGAGGCCAGACTCTTTGAGGTGCCGGGCTTTCCGGGGCCAGAAGGCGTGGTCGCCCAGTACGGTGAGCATGGCCGGGGTGAGTGTCAGTCCTGCCAGCAGAGCGATTGCCACGCCGATGGCGATACTAGGACCGCTTGTGTTGTAGAGGCCGAGTTCGGCCGCAGACATCATGGCCAGTCCGACGATGACCGTGCCGGCGCTGGAGGCAATGGTCTCCCCGACGGCGCGAACTGTGGTCTTGACCGCCGGAGCCGGCTTCGTCACATCGGCCATCTCTTCCCTGAACCTGCTGGTGAGAAAGAGGCAGTAGTCGGTCCCGGCGCCGAAGAGAACCACGATCAAGAAGACGTTTGTGTACATGGAGATGGTGAGTGTGTGCGCTCCCAACAAAGCCACCACACTTCGAGAGATCAGGTAGGCGAGCGAGATTGTGAGCAGGGGAATGACGGGGCTGACCGGCGACCGGTAGATGATGAGCAGAATGGCTATCACGAGTACGATGGTGATCCAAGTTGCGGAATCGACGCTGCTCTTCGTGCTGCTGCCGTAGGCGCTCATAATTGGCGCATCGCCGGTCATGTAGGTCCGAATGGTGGGTGGGGCCTGAGCCAGCTGTTCCTCAATGGCGTTCATGGCCTCTTCGGTCGGCTCTTCCGTACCTATGGCGTTGAAACGCA
>CAZOJR010000037.1:4202-9246 GCA_964580165.1 uncultured Gaiellales bacterium | reverse complement strand
GACGAGGCCTATCTGCTTGTCGTCGCTGATCAGTCCCGCCTTGGTCTGCTCATCTCCCAAAGTGGGTGACCAGACTTCATCGATGGCGGCAGGCGCTCCCGGAGAAGTGAGCCAGGTGGTCAAATCCTGCACATACTCTGCCGCTGGACCCTCGTCGACACGCGCTCCTGCTCCGGCGTCTATCACGAGCACGGCGCTCGAGGGAGAGACACGGTCGGGGAAGTATTTCGCGACGGTCTCGTGGGCGCTGAGGCTCAATGCCGAGTCGGGGAGGAAGGCCCGCTGATCGCTTACCGCCACGTCGTCGATGTTGGGCGCGGCCAAGGTCAGAGCCGCAGCGACTATCACCCAAGCGGCAATAATGAACCAGCGGAAGCGGACTGCGAATGCGCCTAACCGGGCAAACATGCTCAGATTCCTGCTGCGGCTGCCATCGGAGTCGTCTCTTCCTCGTGCTTTCGCAGCCGGGAGGTCTAAGCCCTGGCGATTTTCTTGCGCCGTTTGTAGGTTTTTGCCAACTCGAGGAAGATGCCCACATCGCGGTCCAGATCACTCTGAGTGCCGTCGAAGTAAAAGACACGGATGGGGATGTGGTCGTGGTCTTTGCTGACCCGCGGATAAACGGCCTCGGTGACGATGCCGTTCATGCAGGTGAACGGGCTGATATCGACTATGCCGTCGACTCCCCGGCGGTAGAGGGCGATTGTGCCTCCGGTGGAGAGCACCATCTCACCCAAGGCTCCCCACTGAGGCAGGTAGGGACGGGTCAATTCGAGCACTTCTTTTACATGCGGCTCGGGACGGCGTGCGAAAACCCCCTCGAAATCCTCGAGGAGGGCCTTTTCATCGCGGTGCATGATGCGTGAAGTGATAAAGGTCTTGAGCCAGGCCTTTCTGAAACGCTGCTTCTCTTCCCGATGACGGCGAAACGCCTCCTCGTTGGTGTACCAGACCCACTCGCCCACGCCGGCGAGCCAACATTCTCCGCCTTGGGCTTCTATGTGACGGATCAGTTCATTGTTGGCGAAGGTATTGAGGCGGCAGAATATCTCGCCCACCACCCCGATGAGTGGCCGGTCTTCATCTCTGGTGGGGATGGCCAAGAACGATTCCTTGACCTTGCGCAGGCCTTCTTTGAGCGCCGCCATGCGCTCTTTATTGCTGATATTTTGCCGGGATACGATACCGGCCATGAAGTCGAGTGATTCGAGGTACACCTTGTCGGTCTGACCGGGATCGACCTCGTAGGGCCGGGTCATCAGCAGAAGTTTGAGCAGAATGTCTTGGATCACCACGGCTCGCCAGGCTGTGCGGATGAGGGCGCCGGCCTGCTCGCCGATGCCCGCGTACCCATCGGCCGACGTGAACGACAGAATTACCACGTCCCGGTGTCCCTGGTCATCGAGTATGCGCCTCAACAATCCTATGTACTGGCCAAAGCGGCAGGGTCCGTTCGCGGTGGGGAGGAGGAAGGCGGTCTTTTTCGGATCCAATTTTTGGTCCGTGAGGAGTTTCATGTAATCGCCCAGCACAATGCGTTGGGGATAGCACTCGTCTCCCGAGGTGTATTTGCCGCCTAGCTCAAGGGTGCGTGCATCTTCATCAGGGGTAACCCTGGCATCCAGACCGATGGAGCAGAAGGCCGCAGCAAGCATCCGCGAGCCGCCGTAGGGCATACGGGTGAGCCACAGGGTGCGATCTTTGACGTTGATGTCGGTTTTGACAGGGCTGGTCTCGGCTCCATGCGCGGCTGCCGGCTTGGGAAGCGCAGCCAGAGCCGCCTCGGCTGCTTCCCGGGTTGTTTTGCCGTTACCGCCCTTAGTTGTGGTTTCCGCGCCCACTAGGTCTCTCTCACTACCTGCTTGCTCCTGTCTTCGCGCGCCCACCAGCGCAGAAAGCCCTTGCTATCAAGGTAGGCTTCACACCGGGTCATTGCTCCGGCGTCGTTGGTGTGCTCGTCGAATTGCAGCACCAAGAACGGATCCGGTGAGGCTGCGCCGACGTAGTGCTTTACGTAGGAGTCGGGACCGCACTTGAAGTTGGTCATGTAGATGATGTGGAGGTTGGGATGCTCGGACACCACTTCGGCGGCCTGCAAAATCTTGCGGCCGTAAGTCCAGAACATGTTAGGAGTCACGGTTCGTGTCTCTCTGCCCCACAGGGACAGGAAATCGAATGGGATGATGTTGACTCCGTAGTAGCGACGCAACTTCGCCGGTATGTCCATGTTGACTCCGGCGTCGTAGATATTGTAGGGGCGACCGATGAGAACTATGCCCAATTCGTCGTGCTCTGTGAGTGTGGCCAATGCATCGCTGCCTGCGAGGAGCAAACGTCCGCGGAACTCGGCCTGAGCTTCATACGCCTCGGTAAGGGCCTTGTCCACCAACCGGCCCGGAACGCCGACATGTTTCAAACTCGCGCGGAGGGACTCGCGCACGAAGTCCGGTCCCCGGCGGAAGTGCAGGGTGGGAGTGATAAACCGGCTGGCATAGGTCTCAAAACGCGGGGCCATCTGGATGACATAGGGGAGTGTCTGCCCCCATGGACAGGCATGAGACTCTATCTCCGGGTGGTCAGTCTCTTCATTGAGCAGGTTGGGTATAAAAATGTAGTCGGCACCTTCTTGGATCAGCTCCGCCACATGCCCGTGAGCGACGCGGATGGGAAAACACGGCTCGGCTACGGCACCTTCGATGCCCAATTCTCGAATATTCTTGTCGGTCTGACGCGATAGCAGGACGTCGAATCCACACGCTTTGAAGAAGGTGGCCCAGAAGGGCAGGCGCTCATAGGTGTACATGGCTCGGGGTATCCCGATGGTTCCTCGTGGCGAGGCCGTGCCGCTGCGTAGGAGGGTGGAGGTATCCTCGGACTCACTCACATAAGAGTACAGGAGCGCATTCCGGTATTCGATCAGGTTGCGGATGACAGGCTCCTTGTCGACCTTTGCACGTTTGCGATAACGGTCGGAGCACTTGTCGCCCCAGTATGTCTTCTCATCGCCAATGGTGAACTGGCGGATGTCGCATTCGTTGCTGCAACCCTTGCAGGTGAACTCCCGGATCGTGTAGTGCACCTTCTCCAGATCCCAACCGCGGAAGCGGGAAGGTGTTTCTGTCGCCGCCATCTTCTCTCGCGCCAGGAGCGCTGCTCCGATGGCCCCAACCACTCCGTTGTGGGGTGGCACGATGATATCCCTTCCCAGGATCATACTGAACGCGGCCGCAACGGCGTCGTTGTAAGCGGTGCCTCCCTGGAAGTAGACGGTATTGCCGATGTGCCTACGGCCGACTAAGCGGTTCAGGTAGTTATAGGCAATGGAGTATGCCAGCCCGGCTACGATGGCAGTCTTGTCGGCGCCCCGCTGAAGGTATGAGTTGACGTCGCGCTCCATGAAGACCGTGCAGCGTTCGCCCAGGCGGACCGGAGCCTTTGACGACAAAGCCAGTTCGGCGAACTCCCCGATAATGTTGATGCCCAGCTTCTCTGCCTGCTCTTCCAAGAACGAGCCGGTCCCAGCGGCGCAGGCTTCGTTCATGGCAAAGTCGACAACTACACCGTCCTGCAGGCTGATGAACTTGGAGTCCTGCCCGCCGATCTCGAAGATGGTGTCGGGCACCCGGTCAATCAGCTTGCGGCCGATGAAGGTGGCCCCGGTTTTATGAGCGGTGATCTCGTCGTTGACGGTATCTGCTCCGATGAGTTCGCCTATCAACTCCCGGCCCGATCCGGTTGTGGCCACGCCCAAAATATTCAGGCGGGGGCCCATTTCATTCCAGATCTCGGCCAGACCTCTGTTGACCACTTCCACCGGACGGCCGTCGGTCTTCACATATATCTCCTTGACCACCTCACCGGCCTCGTCCAGCACCACCAGATTGGTAGAGACAGAGCCTATGTCGATGCCTAGGTAGGCACCGATTTCGCCGTCCCCCGAAGGGAATTGATACGGCTTGACCCGGTCGCGGAGTAAGAGGACACGCTCCATGGAAAGGGCTTCGCTTGTCTCGAATCCGGCAGCCTCTGCGTTGGTCAAGCGGGCCGGGTCGATAACGACGGCATCGCTTCCATCGTGTTCATCGGCCGCGGTGAGCGCGCAACCGATCGCTCCCATCCAGGCGTAATAGGACGGAACTATCAGGTGGTTCTCATCCATCTCAAAGGCCTCACGCATGGCGGAAACGGCTCCTGTATTGGCTGCCACACCGCCGATGAAGGCCACTTTCTTGCCAATTTCCTTGCTCTTGGTGATAGTGCTCCGGTAGTTGCGGACTACAGCGTTGCAGAGCCCCTTCAAGACCTCGGGTGGCTGGTAACCTTTCTGCTGAGCGTGAATCATGTCCGACTTCGCAAACACCGAACAGCGACCTGCGATGGAAGCAGCCTTGCCCGCGCCGCGTACGATGTCGCCCACCTCTTCGATGTTGTAGAGAAGGCGATTCGCTTGCTGGTCCATGAACGAACCGGTGCCGGCTGCGCAGTCGCCGTTGGTGCCATAGTCGACGATCCCCGCTCGGCCGGACTCGTTGTCCACATCAAGATGGATGAACTTGGATGTCTCTCCGCCCATTTCGAACACGGTGGTTATATCGGGGTGTAGGGCGCCGATCGCGCGTGCGATTGCTTTGAATTCGTTTTCGTAGGGCACGTCGAGCGTCGTGCCGGCTAGACGACCGCCGGTTCCGGTGACGCGAACCTCAGTAATGGCTCCCTTGGGGAACACGGCCAGAACCTGGGCGAGCAGTTCACGGGCTGCGCCGGCTGGGCTGCCCTTGATGCGCCGGTATGTGGTGGCCAGTACTGGCGGAGCATTGGGGTGGGGAGTCACACGGCCGTCTAGAACCGGATTGTAAAAGAGGGTGGATTCCGCGGCCAGAGTCTGGAACAACTCCCGGTCCCGGGGTCCACCCACAACAGCGATTTTCACGCTGATGCAGCCTATATCGATACCAAGAGTCGCCATCGGCTATGCGGAACCTCCGCTATGTGTCACGGGGATGTCGCGCCTCTTTCTGGGAGGCTCCCCAGAACACGTTCGGCG